>JBQGFJ010000111.1:0-1830 GCA_052040085.1 Pseudoxanthomonas sp. | reverse complement strand
AATGCCGGGTTTCGCTTTGTGGACGCCCTTGCGGAAAAGGAAGGCGTCCGCTTCGGGCTGGAAAGCAAACTGTTCGGCGAAACCGCCAGGGTGCATGTGGGCGGGGAGTCGGTCTGGTTGCTCAAGCCGGCTACCTACATGAATCTGAGTGGCAAATCGATAACCGCGGCCTTGCGCTTCTGGAAGATCGAGCCGGAAGAGGCCTTGCTGGCACATGATGAGCTGGACCTGCCTCCGGGTGCTGCCCGCCTGAAGTTCGATGGCGGCCACGGTGGGCAGAACGGCCTGCGCGACACCATGAAGCTGCTGGGCCATGGGCGATTCCATCGTCTTCGCATCGGCATCGGCCATCCCGGCCACAAGGATCGGGTGACGGGCTGGGTGCTGGGCAAGCCGGGCAACGATGACGACATCCTGATTGGCCGTGCCATCGACGACGCCATCGGGGTGTTGCCGCTGGCCGTGGCAGGGGATTTCAACGAGGCAATGAAGCGGCTGCATACGTCAAAGCCGTGATTGGGGATTGGTGATTGGTGATTCGAACAAAGCGCGGACATTCGCGTTATTGATCTGGCGAATCACCAATCACGAATCACGAATTACGGACTCTCCATGGGCATCAAATGCGGCATCGTCGGTTTGCCGAATGTTGGCAAATCGACCCTATTCAATGCGCTGACCAAGGCGGGAATCGCTGCGGCCAATTTCCCGTTCTGCACCATCGAGCCGAACGTCGGCGTGGTGCCGGTGCCGGACCCTCGGCTGAGCCAGTTGGCGGAGATCATCAATCCCCAGAAGGTGGTGCCGACGGCGGTCGAGTTCGTCGACATCGCTGGTCTGGTGGCCGGTGCGGCCAGCGGTGAAGGGCTGGGCAACAAGTTCCTGGCCCACATCCGCGAGGTGGACGCCATCACCCACGTGGTCCGCTGCTTCGAGCATGGCGACATCGTGCATGTGGCGGGCAAAGTAGATCCGCTGTCGGATATCGACACGATTGATACCGAGCTGGCGCTGGCAGACCTCGATAGCGTGGAAAAGGCACTTAACCGCGCCGAACGTTCAGCCAAGGCCGGCGAAAAGGACGCTATCGCGCGCAAGCCCGTGCTGCAGAAGCTGTTTGCCGCCCTCAATGACGGCAAGCCCGGCCGCGCCGCGGGTCTGGATGACGAAGAAAAGGCATTGGTGCGCGACTTGTTCCTTCTGACCCTCAAGCCGGTCATGTACGTGGCCAACGTGCTGGAGGATGGTTTCGAGGGCAACCCCCATCTCGATGCGGTGCGTGCCCGCGCGGCCGAGGAGGGTGCCGAGGTGGTGCCGGTGTCGGCGGCCATCGAGGAAGAGCTTTCCCAGCTGGATGATGCAGACCGTGACGTGTTTCTGGCCGATCTGGGCCTGGACGAGCCGGGCCTGAACCGGGTCATCCGTGCGGCCTACAAGCTGTTGGGGCTGCAGACCTACTTCACCGCCGGGGTGAAGGAAGTCCGTGCCTGGACCGTGCGGGCGGGCTCCACCGCCCCGCAGGCTGCCGCGGTCATCCATACCGATTTCGAAAAGGGATTCATCCGCGCCGAAACCATCGCTTTCGAGGACTTCATCCGCTATCGCGGCGAGTCCGGGGCGCGTGAAGCCGGGCGTTTGCGCCTGGAGGGCAAGGAGTACCGGGTGCAGGAGGGCGATGTCCTGCATTTCCGTTTCAACGTCTGACCTGGCCCCGGATGCACATCGGGATGTTCGAATGCGTTGACAGCGGGTCTGCAACAAGCGAAAATCACCGGCTGTTTCACTCCGGTTCCGTTTTCAATTGAAACTGAACCGGGGCAGCGATTCCGG
>JBQGFJ010000110.1:0-13447 GCA_052040085.1 Pseudoxanthomonas sp. | reverse complement strand
CTATCCAATGCCGCGATGCCGGCTGCGTCCACGCCCAGCAATACGGTGGCCAGCGCAGTGCGCAGGCGGCCATCGTCGGCGCCATGGGCCAGCGCAGTGAGCAGTGCATGCACCTCGCGTGCTTCCACGGTGGCGAACAGGCTGAGCTTTCCCGCCGCCACGGCAGGAATGCCGGCTTCGGCCAAGGCTTGGCGGATGCGCGTGGCCTCGTGGTGGGTGCGTACCAGCACCGCGATGTCGCCAGGCTGCACCGGCTTGCCATCCAACAGAGCATTGCCATCCCGCGCTTCGGTCAACACACGATGGATGGCGGCCACGCAGGCCTGCGTGGCGAGTTCGCGCGAACGCGGAGCGCTATGCAGCTTGGGATTGCCTTTGCTGTCGACGTCGCCGCTGGGCGGTGCGCGCCACAGCGTGATGGCAGGGGCAGACTCGCCATCGCGCAGGTGGTCATGGTCACTGCGCGTGCCGCCCGGCTGCACGGCATGGAAGCGGATGCGCGGATCGACGAAGGCGGCATCACCGGCCTGCGTGTACAGCGCTTCGATGGCCGCCAGCACCGCAGGCCGCGAGCGGAAGTTGTGCGACAGCGGCGGCGCCTCCACGGCGGAAGTCTTCGCTTGCAGGTAGGTTTCCACATCACCGCCACGGAACCCGTAGATGGCCTGCTTGGGGTCGCCGATCAGGAACAGCGCCGGATCATGGCTGCCGCTGCCGAAGACACGGTCGAAGATGCGCCACTGGCGGGCATCGGTGTCCTGGAACTCATCCACCAGCGCGACCGGGTACTGCGCACGCAGCCGCTGGGCGAGCACATCGCCATGCGGCCCTTCCAGGGCATCGGCCACGCCATCGATCAGGTCATCGTAGGTCTGCACGCGCAACTGCTGCTTGCGTACAGCCAAACGCACGCGCGCGTCGTCACGCAGGCGGTGCAGCTGCGCCACGCGGCGAAGATCGCGGAAAACTTCAAGTTCGGCCTGCGCGCGCAGATAACTCTCCACCGCATCACTCAGCGGCGACTCGGGCGTTCGCCCTGCACCGGCCTTGCTCGTTCTCAGCAGCAGGGTCTCGCGCTGGAGTTGCGGCAGCTTCTCGTGTTCGAACGAGGTTTGCGGATTGCCTGCGGCACTCCATGTCGCCAGTGCATCGAACAACGCGATGATCCACTCCGCCCGATAACTGTTGCCATTCAGCACCTTGGCTTCCACCGCCTGCAACAGCGCTGCACGGAAATCCGCGCCATGCTGGTGGAATGCCTGCACCAGTGCCGTTGCAGCGGCATGCACGCGAGGTGCGGGATCGGCAGGCAACGGATCGATCTGCGCAGGCAGCAAGTGCTCCTCGCGCAACAGCATGGACAGATCGCCAGCCAGCGCTTCCGGACCGCCCTTCCACAAGACAAGCAAGTCTTCCGCACCTGCGGCATCGGCGCCATGCGCGCGCCACAGGTCGGTGGCGATTTCCTTGCGCAAGGGCAGGTCGTTGGTCAGCAGCGTGGGCGCATCGAAGCCGTGTCCACTCTCCAGGGCATGTTCGCGCAGCACCCGGGCACAGAAACCGTGGATGGTGAAGACCGAGGCCAGGTCGATGCCATCGGCGGCGTCACGCAGGCGGCGTTGCAAGGCGGCGCGTGACTCGCCGCCATGGGCAAGATGCGCTTCCAGCAGCGCACGGGTCAGCGTGGCTTCCGGCGATGCCTCGACGCTTCCCTCGCCCGGGGTTTCGCCGGACAAGGCGACGGCCAGCAACAGGCGAGCGCGGATACGCGCACGCAATTCCTGGGTGGCGGCTTCGGTGAAGGTAACGGCAAGGATGTCGCTGATGCGCAGGCCGCATTCGACCACCAGCCGCACCACCAGCGTAGCCAGGGTGAAGGTCTTGCCCGTGCCAGCGGAGGCCTCGATGGCCTGCACGCCGGTAAGCGGCAATGTCAGGTATGGATCGCGCACGGCACTCATTCGGCCTCCTCCGCTTCGAAGGTGTCCGACAGTGCATGCAAGGCGTCCTCGTCGAGGCCGCCATGGATTTCGCCCTGGGTGACGGCGGTGTAGATCGCCATCGACAGGTTCGCGAACTGCACGCGTGTCGCTACATCACCGAACGGATCACGGCCACGCAGGGCGAGGCGCACGGCATCGCCATCACCCTCGCTCCAACTGCGCTCGCTGCCATGCCATTTGTTCCCGGCATTCTTCAGGCCTTTTTCCCAATCCGGTGCAGCCATGAAGAATTCCCAACCGCTGTAGGGCGCGAATGGCAATGGCTCGCGCAAGGCGGTATCACGCAAGGCCAACAGGTGGCGCAGCACCGCGCTGGCATGTTCCGGCTTCAGCGCATCCCGCACGTACGGGCCGAATCCGCCCTTGCCTTCCTCATGGAACTGCACCAACGGCATTCCGATTCCCGCCGCACTGACGAGCAACCAATGCAGTCCGTCGCGAATCGCGCTTGGGCCATTCGGTGCGCCGATGCGCAGGCGGGCAAGCCCATGCGGATAGGCATCACCCAGGGTGCCGTGCAACACGGTCTCGCCAAGATCGACTTCCACCCGATGGCGTGCGGGGACCTCATCGCCGCGCCATGCGACGAAGGCGTGCGCATACGGCGTCACCTCCTGCCGCAACGTGGCCAGCATGCGCTGGCCGAGCGGGCCGGAAGGCAGCAGGCCTTGTGCGCGCAAGCGGGCATGCACGGTGGCATCGTCATCGCCACGCAGCACGGTCTCGAACACCGCCGCCTGCACTTCACTGCGTGCGCGCCCGCGCTCCGGCATCAACAGCGGCTCGACGTCTTCGCCGGCGTCCTCGATCTCATCCAGCCGCAGGCCGAGGCGCTGGCGCAGGAACTGTTCGGCGGGCGCGACGAGGACGCGGCGCACTGCATCGATGGACAAGGAGGCTTCGCTTTCCTCCATGACCGGCATGGCGTCACCGGCAAACCACGGCGGCAACGGCGTACGGCGTGCAGTGGCTCGCCCTGCGGCCGGATGCCATTGCGCGCGGTAACTGAAACGGCGCGGATCCTCGCCCCCGAACGCCGCTGATGAAAACGGTTGCAGGGAATGACGCACCACCAGATCACGTTGCGCGGCGTCCGCATCGGCGTGGTATTGCGCAGCGGCATCGATAAGCTCACTGACCAGGACCGACGGCTCGCGCACGCTGCCATCGCGCGGATCCGCGCCGAGGTAGCTCAGGTAGAACACGTCCTGCGCCGCGGCAAACAATTGCAGGAAAAGGAAGCGATCGTCCTCGCGGGTGGATCGGTCACCATGGCGGCGCTTGTCGGTGCCCAGTTCGGCGGTGAGGCGATTGAGTCCGGCGGCCACATCGCGACGCGGGTAATCGCCATCGTTCATGCCCAGCACGCAAATCACCCGGAACGGCAGCAGGCGCATCGGCACCATGCGGCCGAAACTGATGCCGCCGGTCAGCAACGGCGCGCGGGTATCGGCTTCGGCCAGTTGGGTGCTGAAGTGCGCGCGCACCACGTCAGCCGGCACGGCATCATCGAATGACGCGGCATCGGCACGGGTGGCGAAGTCGTCGATCAACTTGCGCAGGCGATCCAGGGCACGCTGGCTGGCCGGTTGCGCGGGTTCGCGCGGAAACAGCACCTCCAGCAAGTGCAGCAGGCGCTCACGCCACTCACGCGGAGTCAGCGATTCGGACAAGGCGGACTGCTGCCGCGCCAGCACGCGCAACAAGCGCAGCAGGGCGTCGAGTGCATCCAATGCACTGCCTTCCAGTCCGGGCCACGGCGCAATCCGTTGTCCGTCCACGTCGAGCAGGGCGTCATCGCCGATGGCATGGCCCAGCAACAAGCGGTCCAGTGCGAATTGCCAGGTACTGGCATCGTCGCGTGGTGCGCCGTGCGCGGCGCGATGCGCGGCATCCAGCCCCCAGCGCGCGCCGGCGCCTTGCAGCCAGTCGCGCAGGCGATCGAAATCGGCAGGCGCGAGGCCCGCGCCTTCGGCAATCGGCGGACTGGCCAGCAGGTCGAGGATTTCGTGCAGGCCGAAGCGCGAGACCGGCAAGTCGAGCAGGCGCAGGAAGACATCGGCCAGCGGTTCGTTGGCGAGCGGGCTGGTATCGGCCACGGCATACGGAAGCCGGTCGCTGTCACCCGCCACGCCGAAGACGGCTTCCAGATACGGCGCGTAAGGATCGATATCCGGGGCCAGCACCGCGATCTCACGCGGTTGCAGTGGCGGATCGAAACGCGGGTCTTCCAGCAAAGCGCGCAATTGATCGTGTAACACCTGCAATTCACGCAGCCGCGTGTGGCAGGCATGCACCTGCAGGCTGGGATCGTCCTTGCGCACGTCCTCCAACCGTTCACCGGCCGGTTGCGCGCGGCGATGGAACAGGTCCGATTGCAGTCGGCGCAGCAGGCTGCCATGCAGTGCGCCGCCGCCTTCGCCCGGATCGGCATCGCCATGCAGTTCGAAACCGGGATGCACCAGTTCGTAATCGCCAATCACGGCCATGAAATCACGGCCCGCGGCACCCCAGGCCTGCAGCAGGCGGTTTTCGTCCTCCGCCGGCTGGCCTGCGCGCATGCGCTGCAAGTCGCCCCAGTAGTCTTTCACCGGCGATGGCACATGGAAATGCAGGGTGCCCACGCGCGCCTGGGTGGCGATGACGCGCAGCACGTCGGGCGACACGTTGAGGGTAGCGAAGGCGAACAGGCGCGGCGGCAATCCCCGTGGCAAGGGTTTGCCGGCACCTTCGAAACGATCCAGATACTGTTGGATGCGACGCGCACGATAGCCGCGCCCGGCCGCGACCCTGCGCCACAAAATGGCCTGCGGATCATCGACATCGGCACCGTCTTCCCAGCGCAGCAGCCAGTCGCGGCGCCAGGCCTGGTATTTCTCGAACACGCCCGCCAGTTCCCCGGCCAGCGACCACGGCTTGAGCGGATCCGGCGCTTGCGACGCCGAGCCGGACAGGTAAGCGGCGATCTGCGCCAGCGCTGGTCGCGCAAGCAGCGCGGGATCGTTCAATGCGGCATACAGCCGCCATTGCAGGGTGGCGGCATCCAGGTCATCGCCGCCGTCATCGACATTGGCATCCAGCGCGCGCGCGACGAACTCGCCCGGGGTCAGGAATTCCAGGTTGGCGGCAATACCGTGCTCCGCCGCCAGCGTGGCCTGCAACCAACGCCGCATGGCCACCTGCGGGATCAGCACGATATCCGGCGCCAGCAGCGCCTGCCCCGGCGCCGGTGCGCGCAATTCGTTCGCCAGCAAACCGGCCAGCACTTCCAGTGAATTGGAGTGATAGAGACGGAAATCGGGCGTGGCGGCGTTCGGCATGGTCACTTGCTTTTGCGCGTGGGTTTTTGCCGTCCCTGCTCCACCGCTTTCACGGTACGCGTAGCCTCTTCAAAATCACGCTCTACCTGTGATGGCTGATTGATCTGCAACTGTCGGTACTGATCAAACTGTTGCTCGGCAAACAGCATGGCACGCTCATGCGTGATGCGCCCGGCATGGGTCAGAACATCGCGCTCGCTGAGGCGGAGAAAATCATCCAGCTTCACGATCCAGGCGGCCATCGTCATGGCCTTGCGGTTCATTGCCTGCACGCGTGCGAATTCCAGATACGCCGTGACAATGCCGTTCAGTACCTCCAACTCTTCCGTGCCGAGGTAACTCTTGGCGACTTTGGCGTCCGACTTGCGTGGCGCCGCGCCCACCCAGTTGGTCATGCCGGCATTGGGCTTGCTGCCATCAGCACGCTGCATGATGAGCTCGGCTGCCGTATGGCCGTGTACTGCCCAGTGCATCTTGTTTTGCACGGTGGAAAAGAATTTCTGGCTGGTCTCTGCAGAAGCGTCGTAGTCGATGCTGGTGGCGTAGATATCCAGCACCTTGCGCCAGAACATCTTCTCCGAAGAGCGGATGTCGCGAATCTTTTCCAGCAACTCTTCGAAGTAGCCATCATCCGGGTCACGCTTGAAGCGCTCCACGTCGAGCGCGTGGCCCTTGACGATGTATTCGCCCAGGCGAGCGGTCGCCCATTGCCGGAACTGCACGCCACGTGGCGAACGCACGCGATACCCCACGGCCAGGATCGCCGTAAGGTGATAGTGATCAACCTCACGTTTCACCTGGCGGCTGCCTTCAATCTGAACTATCCGGAATTTCCGGATGGTTCGTTCAGGTTCAAGCTCGCCCTCGGCGTAGACGTTCTGCAGGTGTTCGCTGATCGTCTTGACCGAGACCTCATAGAGGTCCGCCAATTGCAGCTGGCTCAGCCAGACCGTATCTCCCTCCAGCCGTACCTGGACATGGGTCTGGGCATCATCCGCCCGGAACAGGATCAGCTCGGATTGAGGACCTTCCGGCACGTCTGCACTCATTTACCACCACCGGACAAATCTGACGCGGGCGCTGACCCCACGCCGCCGCTTTCCGCATGCAGCGCGTACTGAGTGACGATGTGTTGGCTTTGGCGTGACGTGTGCAACAGAACCTTCCCCATGGCGTGGCCTTGATGGTCTCCGGCGATGTTAACCGGGCCTCCAACTTCCCTCATTCCCGGCGCAAGACATGAGATTCACCGGGTCATGTACGCTCAGGATACCCGCGCTGGGCGCGCCAGCAGCCCTTCACTTGCGGCGGCCAGAAACAACATCGACCACCCGAATTCCTGTACTCTTCGGTTCACTCGCTTGGCGAGGGTTCAGCCGGCATTGGTGATCCTGCGCGGTCCTGTTCCTCCTTGGTTGTTGGCACCCCACCCCACTCATGACCGATTCCCCCTCCGACGCCATTGCCGTCCGCCTTGCCGGTGTCCGCCTGGACCGCGGCGAACGGACGATTCTGCGTGGCGTGGATTTGACGGTGAAGCGGGGCAGCATCGTGGCGGTGCTGGGCCCCAGCGGTTGCGGCAAGTCGACCCTGCTATCGGCGCTGACCGGTGAGTTGCCGCCCGCCGAAGGCCGCGTGGAGGTCTTCGGCAAGCCGGTCCCGCTGCGCAACCGCGAGCTGCTGGAGATGCGCAAGGGACTGGGCGTGCTGTTGCAGGGCAATGGCCTGCTCACCGACCTGACCGTGGCCGAGAACGTGGCCCTGCCGCTGCGCACCCATACCGGGCTGCCGAAGCCGCTGGTCGACCGCGTGGTGGCACTCAAACTCAATGCGGTGGGCCTGCGCCATGCCGCCGACCTGTTCCCGCGCGAGCTTTCCGGTGGCATGGCCCGCCGCGTGGCACTGGCCCGCGCGCTGGCGCTGGACCCACCGTTGATGCTGTACGACGAACCGCTGACCGGGCTCGACCCGATTGCCAGCGGCGTGATCATGAGCCTGATCCAGCGCCTCAACGCCACCCTGGGACTGACCAGCATCATCGTCAGCCACCACGTGCACGAAACCCTGCCCATCGCCGACCAGGTGGTGGTGATGGCGAATGGCGGCGTGGTGTTCTCCGGCACGCCGGCCGAACTGGATGCCAGCCAGGATCCCCTGCTGCACCAGTTCCTGCGCGGCGAACCGGACGGCCCCATCGGCTTCGATGCCCCCGAACGCAAGGGCAGGGCTGCCTGATGGCCGTGACCGCTTCCATCCGCTCACTGGGCCAGGCCGGACTGTTCACGCTGTCGGTGCTGCGCGGCTCCCGGCCAAGCCGCGACCTGTTCGCCGAACTTGTGCGCGAAATCTACAAGGTAGGCGCACGTTCGCTTCCGATCATTACTGTTGGCGGCGCGTTCGTGGGACTTGTGCTGACCTTGCAGGGCTACCGCACGCTGACCACGTTCGGGGCTTCGGATGCCCTGTCCACCTTGCTGGGCCTGTCGCTGTACCGCGAACTGGGCCCGGTGCTGACCGCCTTGCTGTTCATCGGCCGGGCCGGCAGCTCCATTGCCGCCGAACTGGGCCTGATGCGCGCCACCGACCAGATCCGCGCGCTGGAAATGATGGCCATCGATCCGGTGGCCAAGGCGGTGGCGCCGCGCTTCTGGGCCGCCGTGCTGACCGTGCCGCTGCTCACCGCGTTCTTCTGCAGCCTGGCCATCAGCGCCAGCTACCTGCTGGCGGTGCACGGGCTGGGCATGGACAGCGGCACGTTCTGGTCCGCGCTGCGCAACAGCGTGGACTTCGTGGACGACTTCCTGGTGGCCATGTTCAAGGCCGCCGTGTTCGGGGCCACCACCGCTCTGGTGGCGGCCTACGTGGGTTTCCACGCCGAACCGACCATCGAGGGCACCTCGGTGGCCACCACCCGCGCCGTGGTCAACGCGTCGCTGCTGGTGCTGATGTTCAATTTCATCCTTTCCGCCCTGTTGTTCCAGTGAGGTAGACCATGGCCATCCGCGGACCAAGACTCGAATTCGCCGTCGGCGCCTTCCTGCTGCTGGGACTGGCGTCCTTGCTGGTGCTCGCCTTCACTTCCACCAACAAGCGCTTCGGCTTTGGTGGCGACACCTATGAACTGAGCGCGCGTTTCTCCAGCGTGGGCCAGCTGCGCAAGCAGGCACCGGTGAAGATCGGCGGCGTGACCATCGGCCAAGTGGCCGACATCCAGCTGGACCCGGTGCGCTTCGAGTCCGTGGTCACCCTGGCCATCGACAAGCGCTTCAACGAACTGCCGGGCGATACCTCCGCCGGCATCTTCACCAGCGGCCTGCTGGGTGAGAACTTCGTTGGCCTGTCACCGGGCGGTGATCCGGAGCCCTTGCAACCCGGCGATGAAATCGCGTTCACCCAGTCTGCGGTAGACCTGCTGCAACTGGCCGGCAAATACATGTTCTCGGGCGGTGGTGCCGGCGGCCAGCCAGGCACCGAAGAACCTGCCCCGCAACCCACGGAAGAACCCCAGCCATGAAAATCACGCTCTTGAAAACCTCGTTCCTGACCCTTGCCCTCGCTTCCGCCCTGCTGGCCTCGCTGCCGGCACACGATGCGCATGCACAAGCGGCAGCCGCGACGGCCAGCCAGACCTCGGCCAGCAAGCTGGTCTTGGACAGCAGCTCGCGCCTGCTGACCACGCTGGAAAGCCGCCGCACGGAATTCAAGTCCAACCCGGCCGCACTCAACAAGTTCGTTTCCAGCGAACTGGACAAGATGTTCGACCGCGACTATGCCGCGCGCCTGGTGCTGGGCGTGCATGGCCGTGGCGCTGCCGAAGGCGACATCAAGCTGTTCGCCGATGCCATGAGCGACAACCTGTTGCAGCGTTACGGTTCGGCGCTGCTGGACTTCAATTCCAGGCTCAAGGTGCGGGTGAAATCCGAAACCGCGCTGCCCGGCAATCGCGGCGTGCGCGTAGCCACCGAAATGACCCGCCCCGACGGCGACCCCATTCCGGTTGACTACCTGATGCGCCAGGTGGGTGGCCAGTGGAAGATCTTCGACGTGATGGTGGAAGGCGTGTCCTTCGTGCAGACCTTCCGCACCCAGTTCGACGCCCCGCTGCGGCAGAAGTCGATTGCCCAGGTCGCTGCCGACCTGCGCGGCGGCAGGATCCAGGCCGATGCCGGCCTCTGAGCCCGGGCTGACACGCAACGGCGACGTGCTGGTGTTCACCGGCACGCTGGACCGCAGCGCCGCCTCCACACTGTGGGCGCAAGCCCTTGCGGTGCTGGATGGTGCGCGCGGACTGGACCTGCGCGGACTGGATTCCGTGGACACCGCGGGACTGGCATTGCTGACCGAACTCGCAGCCCGGATCCGCACCGCCAGCGGCACCGCGCCCACCATCGACGGCGAACCTGCCGGACTGGACGGACTGCGTGATGCCTATCGCCTGTCCGATTCGCTGGATTACCGCGGCACCCCCACCTGATCCCATGGAGCCGGGATGAACGTTTTGCGCATCACCACCGTCCTTCTGCTCGCCGCCCTCAGCGCGGCCTGCGCCACCACTTCGCCGCCACCGGCGGGATTGGCCGCGCAACCGTGGGCGGAAGAAACCGTAGCGGTGGCGCCCGATGCAAACGCCGAAAACGCCGTGCATGCATTGGCGGATACGGCCGCGCATGACGGCACCACCACGGCAGCCATCGCGGGCGATGACACACAGACAGGCGGTCCGGCAAGCGCATCCGATGCGGAAGATGATTTCGCCGCCATCTACGGCGTGGCGCCCTACAACCCGGTCGCCGATCCCAACCTGCCCGAATCGGTGGACCTGGGCCGGCCTTACGATCCGTGGGAGCCGATGAACCGGCGCATCCACACCTTCAACAATGCCGTGGACCGCACCGTTGCCCGGCCCCTGGCGCGCGCCTACGTGCGGGTGGTTCCGCGCCCGCTGCGGCTGGGCGTCAGCAATTTCATGGACAACCTCGGCCAGCCGCTGACCGCGGTCAACAGCCTGTTGCAAGGACAGCCGAAACTGGCCGGGCAGGCGATGGGCCGTTTCCTGCTCAACTCCACGCTGGGTATCGGCGGCATCCTGGACCCGGCCAGCGACGCCGGCCTGCCGCGCAAGCGCGAGGATTTCGGCCAGTCACTGGGCGTGTGGGGCTGGCAACGCTCACGCTACGTCGTGCTGCCTTTCTTCGGTCCCCGCACCATACGCGACACCGTGGGCCTGGCCGGTGACGTACCACTCAGCCCCATCCGCCGCATCAACGACGACCAGACCCGCATCCTGCTGCAAGGCTTGAGCCTGGTGGACACGCGCGCGCAAATGCTTTCGCTGGACAGCCTGCGCGAAGGCGCGATGGACGATTACACCCTGGTCCGCGATGCCTGGCTGAAACGGCGCAATTACCAGATCGAAAGCAACCGCCCGCACTCGCCCGAAAACGAAGCGCTGCCGGATTACCTGCTGGAAGAAGAAGCCAACCCGACGGTACCGATGGACGCCATCCCGATTCCGTCGCCGGCCCCGGCCTGACCCCGCGCACATCTTTTCCCCCAGCCATCCCGATGGTTGCCGCAGACGCAACCGGCCGGACACAACGGGCAAGCTGGCTTGCGGCAAACACGAGATCCTTGAAAGCGGCGCCCACGCGCACCACGCCTGATGCAATGGCGGGCACGCTTGTCCATGCAGGGGAAGATGGCGGCCGTCAGGCCGCCACGCCCAGCGCCGCCATGGCCAGCAGGGCAAGTACGCAGGCATACCCGCCCAGCCAGGCCAGGCTTCGCATCAGCTGTGCATCGGCCAGGTAGAAGGCCCCATGCAGCAAGCGGAACACGATGAAGGCAATGGCCAGGAACGTGATTCTTTCAGGATCCACGCCGGCCAGTTGCGCCATCACCACGCCGGCGGCAAAGGGGGCAAACGCTTCGAAGGCGTTGAGATGCGCGGCGTTGGCGCGTTGCACTTTGTAGTTGTCGGCCTGTTTGGCCACCCAGGCCCGCGGGTTGCGATTGTTGTAGCCGGGCGCCCCGGTCTTGGCAATGAATATCCAGACATAAGGCAGCAGTGCGGCGATCAGCACGCACCAGTAGGCGATGGCCATGTCATGTCCCTCCGGAAGGAGGCGACAGGGTAGAGCATTGCCGAGGAGTGAGTGAAGAGGAGTGAGGAGTGAGTGTATTTCGACCGGGAAGCAGGAACGGCGCCCGAGGGCGCCGTTCCCATGTTGCACGTGTGGTGACGCGGCTTATTCGGCGGTCTTGGCCTTTTCCGCCATCATGTCGTCACGGGCGGCCTTGAAGGGGTTGCCTTCGTACCAATTGGGCCAGTTGCCGGGTGCGGAGATGACCTGGCCTACCTGGTACAGCGCATCCAGGTCTTCCACCACGCCGTCGTAGCGCCAGCCATCGTGCACTTCATCGCTGGGCTGGTGGTAGCGCTTGGCGTATTCCTGGCCGGCCAGCTTGCCGGCTTCGGTACCGCCTTCCAGCAGGTCGCTGCCGCCCTTGGCATACAGTGCCGGGACGCCGGCCTTGGCGAAGTTGAAGTGATCGGAGCGGAAATAGAAACCGCCAGCGGTGTTGCCTTCCGGTGCCAGTGTGCGGCCTTGCGCTTCGGCAATCGGCTTCAGGATGTCTTCCAGCTCCGAATTGCCTTGTCCGGTAACCACGAAATCACGCGAACGGCCAGCTACCGACATGGCATCCAGGTTGATCACGCCGGCGATCTTGTCCAGCGCGAAGGTGGGGTGGGCAACGTAGTACTTGGAGCCCAGCAGGCCGGATTCCTCCAGGGTCACTGCGACGATGCCGATGGAACGTTCCGGCGGGGTTTCCTGGTTGGCGAAGGCTTCGGCGATCTCGATGATGCCGGCGATGCCGGTGGCGTTGTCGATGGCGCCGTTGTAGATGGTATCGGCGTCACCTTCGCCCTCATGCTTGCCCAGGTGGTCCCAGTGGCCGATGTAGAGCACGGCTTCGTCGGGCTTGGTGCTGCCCGGCAGCACGCCCACCACGTTGCGCGAAATTTTCTCGACGCTGCTGCTCTTGAGGTCCAGTGCCAGCGTGGCGTTCAGCGGAACCGGCTTGAAGCCCGGCTTGTTGGCAGCCTTGTAAGCTTCATCCAGGTCCAGCCCGGCTCCCGCGAAAAGTTGGCGGGCAGCATCGGCACTGAGCCAACCCTGCGCGGGCAGGCGCGGGTCCGGATCATCCTTCGGCAACAGGTCGTACTGCGGGCCGGACCAGGAATTCTTCACCACGTCCCAGCCATAGCTGGCGCCGGCATCGTCGTGCACGATCAGCGCGGCGGCGGCACCCCGGCGGGCAGCCTCCTCGAATTTGTAGGTCCAGCGGCCGTAATAGGTCATCTTGTTGCCGTCGAACAGGGCTTCGTCGTTGGCATGGAAGCCCGGGTCATTGACGAACATCACCACGGTCTTGCCGGTCCAGTCGGCGTCGCCGTAGTCGTTCCATTCGCGTTCCGGTGCGTTCACGCCGTAACCGACGAACACCAGCTCGCTGTCCTTCAGGTTGATGTCGGCCTGGCCGGTGCGGGTGCCGACCACGTAATCGGTGCCGAACGCCAGTTCGCGGGTTTCGCCGCCCTGGGTGAGGCGCAATGCCGTGGCGCTTTCGTCGGCCGTGGTTTCCACCATCGGCACTTCCTGGAACCAGCTGCCGTTGTTGCCCGGCTGCAGGCCGATGCGCTCAAGCTGGGCCACGATGTATTCGACGGTCTTGTCTTCGCCCGCCGAGCCGGGCGCACGGCCCTCGAATTCATCGGATGACAGCACCTTCACCATTTCGGCGAAGTCCGCTTCGGTGATGGCGGGGCTGAAGGCGTGCGAAGCGGCCGTGGCCGCAGCAGCGTCCGTACCGGTGCTTTCGTTCTTGCAGGCAGTCAGGGCGGCGGCAATCGCCAGCCCGAGAAAGAGTTTGCGTGACATCAGGATTCCTGGTGCAGGTGGAATCCCCGATTCTAGAGGGTTTCGGGAGGAGAGGAGTGAGGAGTGAGGAGTGAGGAGTGAGGAGTGAGGAGTGAGGAAGTCAGGCCGTCACTCCCGCGCAGGCGGGAGTCGCTCTGGCGCCTGGTGTTGAAAAAGATAGGCGGACATACATCCGCTG
>JBQGFJ010000109.1:0-2604 GCA_052040085.1 Pseudoxanthomonas sp. | reverse complement strand
GAAGTTGCCCTTCAGGTCCTGCGACCACAGCTTCAGTGCGGCCTGCTGCATGGCGCGGCCATAGGAGAACGACAACGGCCACGGATTCGGACCCAGCCGGTTCATGGCATCCAGGTGCGCGGTGGCGTCTTCATCGTCCTGGCCGCCGGACAGGAACACGATGCCCGGCAGGATGGCCGGCACCGTGCTCTTGAGGCACATCAGGGTGGATTCGGCCACGTCCTCGATGGAGGCCTGTTCTTCGCAGTCCTTGCCCGGCACCACCATTGATGCCTTCAGGATGGTGCCTTCCAGCAGCACGTTCTGCTCGAACAGCGCGCCGAACAGTGAGCGCAGCACGGCTTCCGTGACCTCGTAGGAGGCCTGGATGTCGTGGTCGCCGTCCATCAGCACTTCCGGCTCCACCATCGGCACCAGCCCCTGCTCCTGGCACAGCGCGGCATAGCGGGCCAGCGCATGCGCATTGGCTTCGATGCAGGTGCCCGAGGGGATGTCATCGCCGATATTGATGACCGCGCGCCACTTGGCGAAACGCGCACCCAGCTTGTAGTACTCCTTCAGGCGGTCGCGCAGGCCATCCAGACCTTCGGTGACCACTTCGCCGGGGCAGCCGGCCAGCGGATGCGTGCCCTTGTCCACCTTGATGCCCGGGATGATCCCGTGGCTGGCCATGTACTTGGCGAACGGCACGCCGTCCCTGGTGGACTGGCGCAGGGTTTCGTCGTACAGGATGGCACCGGAAATGTAATCGCCCAGCTTGGGCGTGGTGAGCAGCAGCTCGCGGTAGGTCCGGCGGTTTTCCTCGGTGTTCTCGATGCCCACGGCGGCAAAGCGCTTGCCGATGGTGGTGGTGGACTCATCGATCGCGATGATGCCCTTGCCCGGGGCCACCATGGCCTGGGCGGTTTCGGCGAGCTGTTCGATACTCATGGGGCATCCTGCAAGGCGGTGAGGGTCAGACCGCCATTATAGCGTGCCGGGTTTGCTGGCCCCGGATCCACTCCGGACCATGGAAAGCCCCAACGGGGGGCATCCGCAGGACCCGGACTTGCCACAAAGCACGTGGATGGCACTACCGCGGAACACGAAATCCTGCGCACGGGCGGGCAACTTCACATCACCGTGCTTTCCGTGGACGCCGCGCCGCAAAGTCCTGCAACGGCATGGCGGCCAAGGACTTCCGCACGGCGCGGATACGGCGCGGTTAGAGGGGAGAATATCAGCCGAAATGCTGGTAACCGCTGCGTTGCGGTCGCCATGGTTGGCCGTGCGCATCGATGGCGCGCACGCCCTGGCCTTTCACGATACGGCCGATGCGGGTGAAGCGCAGGCCCAACGTGCCTGCCAATGCGGCGATGCTTTCACGCGCTTCCTGCGGTGCGGTGAAGCAGAGTTCGTAGTCATCACCGCCGCTTGCCTGCCATGGCCACACGGCTTCGCCTGCGCCCAACGAATGCAAGGCATCCGAGGCTGGCAATTGTGCGAGTTCAACTTCCGCCGCCACGGCGCTACGCGTGCAGACATGGCCGAGATCGGCCAGCACGCCATCGGAGATATCGATGCAGGCATGCGCGATACCGACCAATGCAATCCCGGCAGCATTGCGTGGTTCGGGACGATCCAGCCGCTGGCGGAGTGCAGCAACCACATCGCCGGACGTGACCGCTGCATCATTCCCCGGCAATGCCAGCGCCGCTGCTGCATCCCCCAGCGTGCCGGTGACCCAGATATCGTCACTGATACGCGCAGCATCGCGGCGCAGGGCGCGACCGGGCTCCGCCCACCCCATGGCCGTCACCGAAATCGATAGCGGCCCACGCGTGGTATCGCCCCCCACCAATGCCATGCCGCGCTGTGTGGCCAACGACAGGAAGCCATCGATGAAGGCTTCCAGCCACACCGCATCACTATGCGGCAAGGACAGCGACAGCGTGCACCATGCGGGGTGAGCGCCCATCGCGGCCAGATCGGACAGATTGACGGCCAGCGCTTTCCAGCCGATGTCATGCGGCGCCGTCCCGACCGGGAAATGCACGCCTTCGTTGAGTGTATCGGCGGTCACCACCAATTGTTGGCCTGCCGGCATGCGCAGCAAGGCCGCATCGTCGCCGATGCCCAGCACGATGTCCTCGCGCGGCGCCATGCGCGCACGGATGTGATCGATCAAGTCGAATTCGGCCAGGCTCATCGCATCAGGATAAGGCATGTGGCGAACGCTCGCGGCACAGCAACCGGCTCAGGCAACGATGTCCTGCCGCATCACGCGATGGATGCCCGCCGCCCGTGGCTCCGGTACGCCTGCCTGCTCCGCGAACGTCATCCAGCGCACCACCTGCACATGGATCTCCTCGATGATCCCGCGCGCCTTCCGCGGTTTCATCCCGCAGAAGCCGCCAAACCGGAGCAGGTCATCCATCTCGAAATGATCACGCTTGCCGGCCAGGCTCATCTGGTGCTGGTGCGTCCAATTGCCCTCCGGGTTGTAGGCGAACCCGATATCGAACGCAGGCGACAAGCGCCACTCGCCCTTGCGATTCATCAGGAAGGCAATGTTCTTGACGTGATCGTCCTGGTTGCGGATCAGGATGTTCAACACGGCGCGGC
>JBQGFJ010000108.1:0-4008 GCA_052040085.1 Pseudoxanthomonas sp. | reverse complement strand
GGAGGGCACGGCAGGGCGCCGAAGTGATGGCGTTTGCGCCTATTTCGTGCAATGGTGTTATGGGAAGTTGTAGCCTGCCGAAAGGCGGGCTTCGCGCATTACGGCACAAGGACGGCCGCACCCGAGGGCGCGGCCGTTTTCGTATCAGATCGACTTGAGGCGGTCGCGTGCTACCTGGGCGTAGTGGTCGGTCATCTCGATGCCAACCCAGCGGTAGCCCTCCTGCTGCGCGGCCACCAGCGTGGTGCCCGACCCGGCGAAGGGATCTAGGATCCGCCCGCCCTCTTCGCAGATCCGCACCAGCTGCTGCATCAGTGGCGTGGGCTTGCCCGTCATGTGCAGTTTGTCGGCCTTGCGCACCGGCTCACGGATGACGCCCGGCAGCACTGGCGCACGTCGCTGTAGCGGCATGGAACCCTTGCTGCCCCACACCACGTACTCAGCCTGGTTGCGGAAGCGGCCGAGCTGGGGCCTCACGCCTTCGGTCTTGTCCCACACCGTGATGCCGCGCCAGGTGAAGCCTGCGCACTGCAATGCATCCGTGGTCAGCGGCAGTTGCCGCCAGTCGGTGAACACGCACACCGGTGCGCCGTCCTTCAGTAGCCGGGAGCATTCGGACAGCCACATGACCATCCATCGCAAGTGCGCCCGCTGATCGCGCTCATCGCCGACGAAATCGGCGTGGAGCCCATTGCCGCCGCCCTGGACATACTTCTGCGATGGGGGCTTGGCCCTGGCCCCAGCAGTGAGTCCACCGCTGGCATACGGCGGATCCGTGATCAGTGCATCAAAAGAACCGGCCTCAAGGGTCGGCAGTACAGCGAGGGCGTCGCCCTTCAACAACAGGTTTTTCATTGGTAGAGCCTTCGTTCAGTCGCTCGCAGCGATCTGTCGGGAGGCTCTGGGCCTTCAAGTGGTTCAACGTGCCGCATCGTGGGCACTTGATTTGGATTTCGTCGTAACCGGCCGCACGCGCCAAGAGTCGTGCGCACTCACCACAGCGAAGATTGCACAATCCAGTGAGCGTCACTGCTGCAACCTCGCCGGATCGAACTCATCGAAGCGGATCACTTCGTGGCCGATCCAATCGTTCACACGCGCCAGGCGGCGCTGGATGGCGACAAGTTCGACATCAGCCCACACACTCAGCGCCTCGCGCGGTGTGCCGAAGCCGCCGGCATTCTGCGGCACGATGCCTAGCAGCTGGGGCGGAATGCGAACAGAGGCAAGCACGTCATCACGGGTGACGCTCTTGATGCCGGTAAATTCGTCACGCGCCGCCACTTCGCTGACCGGGATCAGTTGGATGCCGTCCTTCTTGCCATTCGGAGAGTGCAGGAACAGGTTACGGAAATTGCCCGGCCCGCGTGCCCCCTTCAATGCGGTACGCAGCGCTGTCACATCGTCCTCGTTCACGCCCGGATCGTTCAAGTAGAGGATGAAGCCGGCGTGTGATCCGTTGTTGTAATACTTCCGGCGAAATAGCGTGGCTGATTCATTGAGCAGAGCAGAATGCAAAGCGGCGAGCCACTCCGGTACGCCGTAGATCTCCTGGTCAACATCCGCCTCGCGGATCTGGCACACCGTGCCATGCTCGAACTCATGCGATTCTTTCCAGCCGTGCACCTGAAAAAACATTCCATCCTCCACGCCGCGCCGCATGTACTTTGCCAGCGTGGGGCGTAGTTCCATGGCACCGCGCAACATGGAGTTGCGGCGCTCCAGATAGGCCATTCCGAAAGTGACCCAATCAGTGGAGAATTGCTCGAAGGCCTCCGCGGACAACAAGCGATGCGGCCGGAACGTGCGCGTGAGCAAGTTGACCTTGAAACGCAGGCCAGATTGCAGGTAGACATTCGCGCGCGTGGTCTTCGATAAGCCATCCAGCGACACCGGGGGCTCGTACCACCGCCCATTCTGGTAGCACTGCAAATAGTCAAGGATGCCGCGCGAATCAAGCACAGGCGTCGGCTCGCCGAAGGTGAAGGCCTCAATGCGGCCCGGCGGAGTAACGGTTTCGGTCATTAGTTGTAGATCTCCACAGTGCTGCCGCGGGTCTTGGCGTGAGGCCCTTCCAGCGGTTCGTTATGCAGTGCATGAAGCAACGCCCACGCAAGGTCGGCGTGTCCGGTCTCTTCGGTGCGGTTGGCCTTGTAAGTCATCTGGCGCCCGCCCGCTGTCATGGTTTTCTTGATCGCCATCAGCGATTGCGTCAGGTCCGTCCAGCCTGCGTCGTATTCCAGCCGGCCATTCATGATCACGTCGTAGGCCTTCAGCACCAGGCGTGTTTTCACCTCTGGCGAATAGCTGAACGTGACCAGATTCGGGAAGAACGTCTTGACGATCTGCGCAACACCCGTGCCCATGCCTGTGGTGTCGATGCCGATGTAAGTCACCCAGTACCGCAGCGTCACCTTGCGGATGAATTCCGCCTGCGCGGCGAAGTCGCCCCCCTTGAACTTGTGGCGCTCCAACACGCGGAAGGTTCCGCCGGGGTTGCGAGGTGGTGCCAGGACAACAAGGCCGGCGCTGTCGCCCGTCTCCGCGGGATCGTAGCCAATCCATACCGGCCAGTCTCCGTAAGGGCGCTGCGCGAATGGCTTGAACTCACCCGCCCACGCAATCCAGCTATCAACGCCACAACCCTCCAGCAGCGACAGCGGGAAGACGCTTGCACTGTCGTCAACAAATTCGCACATCAGCAGGTTGGCGAAGGCGTCCGGGCTGTACTCTTCGCGCAATTCATCGACGTCGAACAGATCACAACCGCGACGCTGGGCATCCATGATCGTGACGATCTGGCGCCACACGCGGTCATCACAGGCCCGACCGCTTTGCAGCGCGTCATGCGAGACGTCGATCGAGATCCGTTTGTCAGCAGGCTTGCCCCGGTTGCGGCGCTCACCGGTCCAGAACGGGTAGGCCTGGTGCGCCATGCTGGATGGTGTGGAAAAGTAGGTCTTGCGCCACTTCTTATGCATCGCCATGCCGCTGGCAACTTTGTTCAGTTCATCAAACCCATAGGTCCAGAAGAACTCATCAAAGTAGAAGTTGCCGTGGTAGCCCTGCGCCGTGCGGGCATTGGTGCCAAGAAAGAACGTCTCAGCGCCATTGGCGAGGACAATGCTGTCACCACCGCTTAGATCCTTGTCCAGCACTTCGCGCACGAATGACTGCATGTAGCCGCGGAACAGGAAGGCCTGCGCCTTGCTGGCACTCAGGAATATCTGGTTGCGCCCGGTCTTGAGCGCATCGATCAATGCCTCCCGGGCAAAGTAGAACGTCGCGCCGATCTGGCGGGACTTGAGAATGGCGCGCGTGCGCAGGTTGCTGGCTTTATACCAGTCGCGCTGATAGTCAAAGCAGCCTTCGATGAAGGCCTGCTCCAACCGCTCGATCTCATCCTCGCTGAACTCGTTCTTGCGGGTCTTTTGCCGGGGTGCCGCATTGCGGTTTGCCAGCGTCGGATTGAGGTCGGTCTCGGTGCCGCCGCCCTGGTAGCGCTGGATCCGCGCCTGCCGTTCCAACTGGCGGTGCAGCAGGTCGATCTCTTTGTAGTCACCGCCGTGCTTTTGGTCCTTGAGGATCAGGGTGACAAGCCGCGCCTCCAGCGCCCCTCCGATGCGCTCAACATTGTCCGCGCGGTCCCACTCGTCACGGGACTTCCAACTGTGTATCGTCTTTTCATTCTCCCCGGTGGCTTCGGCGATATCACACACACTCCACCCCGCCCAATACAAGAACTTAGCCTTTCGGCGGGCATCCATCGGGGTTTGAGCGATCGCGCTATTCACCTCGATAGCGTGACTGTCCGCCCTTGCTCCGGACACCAAAGACCCACGTATAGCGGCGTTTTACATTCCAGCTTGATTGCCGGGCTCGTGCGAGCTGTCGACCATGGCTCATCGCATCGTGAAACCGCGATGCCGCCACCAGTCGATCAGAGGACAGCCGCATGTCGGGTCAAGCCATCAAAAAGTTCCGCTCCAAGTTCTTCCGTATTGCCGT
>JBQGFJ010000107.1:0-2629 GCA_052040085.1 Pseudoxanthomonas sp. | reverse complement strand
TTGCATCCTTACTCCGATGGCCCCATAACGGGGCCATCGGCGTTATTGCCGCGCATCCCGTATTTCGCAGGAGCCCCCATGCCCCGTAGCACCCCCCACGACGATACTTTTGAACTGCCGGTCCTGCCGTTGCGCGACGTGGTCGTGTTTCCGCATATGGTGATCCCGCTGTTCGTCGGCCGTGACAAGTCGATGCGCGCGCTGGAGCAGGCCATGGAGGCGGACAAGCGCATCCTGCTGGTGGCACAGAAATCCGCCGAGACCGATGACCCGCAGGCTTCCGATCTCTACGAGATCGGCACCCTGGCGCAGGTCCTGCAGTTGCTGAAGTTGCCCGATGGCACCATCAAGGTGCTGGTCGAGGGCATGTCCCGCGTCCGCGTTTCCGGCGTGGGCGAGCGCGATGGCGCGCTGTACGGACAGGGCGAAGAAATTGAATCCACCGACGGGCGTGAGCCGCGTGAAATCGAGGCCGTGGCCCGCTCGCTGATGGGTCTGTTCGAAGAGTATGTGAAGACCAATCGCAAGCTGCCGCCGGAGTTGTTGCAGACACTGGCTGGCATCGATGAGCCTGGCCGCCTGGCCGATACCATCGCGGCCCACCTGGGTGCGCGGCTCAGTGACAAGCAGCGCCTGCTGGAAACCACGGAAGTCGGTGAGCGGCTCGAATTGCTGGTGGGTTTCGTCGATGGCGAAATCGATGTGCAGCAGTTGGAGAAGCGTATCCGCGGCCGGGTCAAGTCGCAGATGGAAAAGAGCCAGCGCGAGTACTACCTCAACGAGCAAATGAAGGCCATCCAGAAGGAATTGGGCGAGCTGGACGAAGCGCCCAACGAACTGGAGGAACTGGCGCGCAAGGTGGCCGCTGCCGGCATGCCGAAGGCGGTGGAAGCCAAGGCGAAGAGTGAGCTCAACAAACTGAAGCAGATGTCGCCGATGTCGGCCGAAGCCGCCGTGGTGCGCAATTACCTGGACTGGCTGCTGGGCGTGCCGTGGAAGAAGCGCAGCCGGGTCCGCAAGGACCTGAAGGTGGCGCAGGAACTGCTGGACGCCGACCATTACGGTTTGGAGAAGGTCAAGGAGCGCATCCTTGAATACTTGGCCGTGCAGTCGCGCGTGCAGAAGATGAAAGGCCCGATCCTGTGCCTGGTCGGCCCGCCGGGCGTGGGCAAGACCTCGCTGGGGCAGACCATTGCCAAGGCCACCAACCGCAAGTTCGTGCGCATGTCGCTGGGCGGCGTGCGTGACGAAGCGGAAATCCGCGGCCATCGCCGGACTTACGTGGGCTCGATGCCGGGCCGCATCGTGCAGAATCTCAACAAGACCGGCAATCGCAACCCGTTGTTCGTGCTGGACGAAATCGACAAGATGTCGATGGACTTCCGTGGCGACCCGTCTTCGGCATTGCTGGAAGTGCTGGATCCCGAGCAGAACCACAGCTTCAACGACCACTACCTGGAGGTCGACCTGGACCTGAGCGAGGTGATGTTCGTTGCCACGTCCAATTCGCTGAACATCCCGGGCCCCTTGCTGGACCGGATGGAAGTGATCCGTATCCCGGGCTATACCGAAGACGAGAAGCTCAACATTGCCCAGCGCTACCTGGTGCCGAAGCAGACCAAGGCCAACGGACTGAAGCCGGAAGAGTTGAAGGTCGACGAAAGTGCCGTCCGCGATATCGTGCGTTACTACACGCGCGAATCCGGCGTGCGCAACCTGGAGCGTGAAATCGCCAAGATCTGCCGCAAGGTGGTGAAGGAAATCGCGCTGGCTGGTCCGGCGCCGAAGAAGAAATCCGGCAAGGCGGCCCGCATCACCGTGACCACCAAGAACCTCGACAAGTACCTGGGAGTGCGCCGCTTCGATTTCGGGCGTGCCGAGGAGCAGAACGAGATCGGCCTGGTGACTGGCCTGGCGTGGACGGAAGTGGGTGGTGACCTGTTGCAGATCGAAGTGGCGCTGGTGCCGGGCAAGGGGGGAATGACCCTCACTGGCCAGCTCGGCGACGTGATGAAGGAGTCGGCATCGGCGGCTCTTTCGGTGGTGCGTGCACGTGCTGCCCAGTGGGGTATCGAGACGGATTTCCTGCAGAAGCAGGACGTGCACCTGCACGTGCCGGATGGTGCTACCCCCAAGGATGGCCCCAGCGCGGGTATTGCCATGGTGACCGCACTTGCCTCCACGCTGAGCCGGGTACCGGTGAAGGCGGACGTGGCCATGACCGGCGAGATCACCCTGCGCGGGCGTGTTTCGGCGATAGGCGGTCTCAAGGAGAAATTGCTGGCTGCTCTGCGGGGTGGCATCACCACGGTGATCATCCCGGAAGAGAACCGCAAGGACCTGGCCGACATCCCCGCCAATGTCACCGATGGCATCAGGATCGTGCCGGTGCGATGGATTGATGAGGTGTTGGACATTGCGCTGGAGAGGCCGTTGGGCCCGGTGGTCGCAGAGGATGAAAAGCACGCATTGAAGGGCGATGGCAAGCCCCCGTCGCAGCCGGATGTCAAGCATTGAATCCTGCCTGTCCAGCGGTGCCAAAAGTGCCTGAAATGCCCGTGGACACTGGGTTTCCGGCTTGCGTGGCATATTGCCCGCTGGTATAACGGACGCTCTCGCAGACGCATGT
>JBQGFJ010000106.1:0-3140 GCA_052040085.1 Pseudoxanthomonas sp. | reverse complement strand
GATTCGCCCTCGAATACGGTTCCGTCTTCGAGTACGAGGATTGCGGGTTGGGTCACGGAGTTCGCCTTGGGGTGAAAGGAACCCTGCCCCTCCGACTTGCGGCTGCAAGAAACCGCGGACTCGGCATTTTTCCGGTCCGGGGTGGTGGGTAACAGGCGAGCGAGAATTGTACCGGCAGAGGCCGGTCCGCGCCAGCCGTTTCCACCGCCGCGCTTCAGTCCAGCAGGTCCGCCACCTGGTACGCGCCCGCTGGCCGGGCAGCCAGGCGAGCCGCCACGTGCAAGGCGCCACGGGCGAAAACGTCGCGATTGGTGGCCCGGTGGATCAGCTCAACCCGCTCACCCAGGCCGGTGAACTGGACGAGATGCTCACCGACGATGTCCCCGGCCCGCAGGCTGGCGTAACGCACCTCGGCTCCGGACGAGGCAGCCGCCTCTCCCAGGGTCAGGGCCGTTCCCGAAGGCGCATCCCGCTTGTGCACATGGTGCGACTCGACGATGTCGCAATCCCAGCCTTCCAGCATGGCCGCGGCACGCTCCACCAGGGTTGCCAGCACTGCCACACCCAGGCTGAAGTTCGAAGCCCACACCAGCGGGATTTTCCCGGAGGCCGTCATCAGGGCCGAACGCTGGTCATCGGACAAGCCGGTCGTGCCCGATACCAATGCCACACCGCGGCTGGCACATGTTTCCAGGATTGCATCGAAGCCTTCCGGCAGGCTGAAGTCGATGGCGACATCGAAATCCGGCACGCCACTCAATTCGGTTGCGGCAAAGAACGGCACGCCGTCCACGACACGCTGCGCAGGCGGCTTGCGGGTTATCGCAGCGACTACGGTTACCTGTTCCGCCTGCGTGGCAGCCAGGTGCAAGACAGCCTGGCCCATGCGCCCGGAAGCACCGTGGACAAGAAGACGAATGGGGGTGGCGTTCATGCTTGCATGGTAACGGCGTGTCGCGCCGATTGCGAAGCGCCGACAGCCTCATCCAGCCGCTACATCCGAACGCCACTACCACCGCCTGCCCTCGCTATTGCCTCGCCAGAACCACCAACACGGTAATTCAAATTACTGAATTACAAATGGAATCTGCCGGGAAACAGATACCAATGTCGCATACCCCGGGTCTTGCAGATGTTCCATTCTTCGACACCCATCCACCCGTGTCAGATGGCATCGAAGGGCCACGCCATGAGCAGTGAAGACATCTATCGAAAAATCGAAGCCAGCCCGCAATTCCGGGAACTGGTCAAACGGCGTGGCAGGTTCGCCTGGCTGCTGTCCTTCGTCATGTTGGGCATCTACATCAGCTTCATCCTGGTGATTGCGTTTGCCCCGCACTGGTTGGGCACCCCGCTCTCGCCGAACACGGTCATCACCTGGGGAATTCCCGTGGGGGTTGCCGTCATCGTCAGCGCCTTCGTGCTGACCGGTATCTATGTCTGGCGTGCCAATGGTGAGTTCGATCGCCTGACTGCCGAGCTGCTGAAGGAGTTCAAGCCATGATCGCGCGCATCGTATTGCTGGCAGCCCTGTTGGTGCTCGCCCCGCTGGCCCAGGCTGCAGGCGCCCTGGAGGGCGATGCCCCGAAGCAGGCGCTGAACGTGGCCGCCATCGCCATGTTCGTGGCCTTCGTGCTGGCTACCCTGGGTATCACTTACTGGGCGGCCAAGCAGAACAAGTCTGCTTCCGACTACTACGCCGCCGGCGGACGCATCACCGGCTTCCAGAATGGACTGGCCATTGCCGGTGACTACATGTCCGCGGCGTCGTTCCTGGGCATCTCGGCATTGGTATTCACCAGCGGCTTCGATGGCCTGATCTATTCGATCGGCTTTCTTGTCGGCTGGCCGGTGATCCTGTTCCTGATTGCCGAACGCCTGCGCAATCTCGGCAAGTACACCTTCGCCGACGTGGCTTCCTATCGTTTGGGCCAGACCCAGATCCGCACCCTCTCCGCATTTGGTGCACTGGCGGTGGTGGCGTTCTACCTGATCGCCCAGATGGTGGGCGCCGGCAAACTGATCCAGTTGCTGTTCGGGCTGGACTACTACGTCGCGGTGATCATGGTCGGCATCCTGATGGTGCTGTACGTGCTGTTCGGCGGCATGCTGGCCACCACCTGGGTACAGATCATCAAGGCCGTGCTGCTGTTGTCCGGTGCCAGCTTCATGGCGTTCATGGTGATGAAGCATGCAGGTTTCAATTTCGAAGCCCTGTTCACCGAGGCGATCAGCGTGCATTCCAAGGGCAACGCGATCATGTCGCCGGGCACCCTGGTTTCCGATCCTATCTCGGCCATCTCGCTGGGCCTGGCACTGATGTTCGGCACGGCCGGCCTGCCGCACATCCTGATGCGTTTCTTCACCGTCAGTGACGCCAAGGAAGCACGCAAGAGCGTGTTCTACGCCACCGGCTTCATCGGCTATTTCTACATCCTGACCTTCATCATCGGCTTCGGTGCGATCGTGCTGGTCAGCACCAACCCGGAGTTCAAGGACGCCACGGGCGGGCTGCTGGGCGGCAACAACATGGCGGCAATCCACCTTGCCAATGCCGTGGGTGGCAGCATCTTCCTGGGCTTCATCTCCGCAGTGGCATTCGCCACCATCCTGGCCGTGGTGGCCGGGTTGACCCTGGCGGGCGCTTCCGCGGTTTCGCATGACCTGTATGCCAGCGTGATCAAGAAGGGCAAGGCCAACGAAAAGGATGAAATCCGCGTCTCCAAGATGACCACGCTGGCACTGGGCGTGATCGCCATCGTGCTGGGCCTGGTGTTCGAGAAACAGAACATCGCCTTCATGGTGGGCCTCGCCTTCTCCATCGCCGCCAGCTGCAATTTCCCGGTGCTGTTCCTGTCGATGTTCTGGAAGGACCTGACTACCCGTGGCGCGATGATCGGCGGCTGGATCGGTCTGGTCACGGCGGTCGGCCTGATGATCCTGGGCCCGACCATCTGGGTGCAGATCCTCGGCAACGCCACTCCGGTCTATCCCTACGAGTACCCGGCGCTGTTCTCCATCGCCGTGGCGTTCATCGGTATCTGGTTCTTCTCGATCACCGACAAGTCCAAGGCTGCCGACGAAGAGCGCGCGCTGTTCCTGCCACAGTTCGTGCGTTCGCACACCGGCCTGGGGGCCAG
>JBQGFJ010000105.1:0-6383 GCA_052040085.1 Pseudoxanthomonas sp. | reverse complement strand
CGCGCGGGGTCCAGCGGCGCCAGCGTGCGTTGCAGCGCGGCGCCATCCACGTTGGACACGAAATGCACGCGGAAACGGCCCGGCAAGGGATCACGCAAGGCATCGGCCACCATCCTTGGGCCCAGGTCGGAACCGCCAATGCCAATGCTGACGACATCGGTGACGCCACTGGCCTGCAATTGCGCAATGAGTGCCTGCATCCTGTCACGCACATCGCTGCCGGCAGCGAACGCCTCGCGCGCCGCCACGGCGTCCGAATGGTTGCCACGCAATGCGGTATGCAAGGCCGCACGTCCCTCGGTGACGTTGACGATTTCGCCATCGAACAACCGGCGGAAGGCCTGCGGAATCCTCCTGGCCTCGCCGAGTGCCAACAATGCTTCCCAGGCTTCCCGGTCGTAAAGCTGGCGTGCAAAGTTGGCGTACAGCGTGCCGTGCCGCAGCGAGAAGTCCTGCGCTCGCGCGGGATCATCCGCCAGCAGGGCGGTCAGCGAAGTGCCGCGCAAGCGCGCAGCGTGCGAATCCAGCGTGCGGAATTGCGGCATCTCGCTCATGCGACCTGCTTGGGAATGGAATGATTGGTGTGGGTGATGCGGTTGTGTGCATCCACGTAGATCAGATCCGGCTTGAATGCATTCGCTTCGGCTTCGTCGAAATTGGCGTAGCAGCAGATGATGATCAAGTCGTCCACTTGCACGCGTCGCGCCGCGGCACCATTCAACGAGATGATCCCGCTGCCTTCTTCGGCACGGATGGCATAAGTGGAGAAACGTTCGCCGTTGTTGATGTCGTAGATGTGGACCTGCTCGTACTCGCGGATACCACTGGCATCCAGCAGCAGGCCATCGATGGCGATGGAGCCTTCGTAATTCAGTTCGGCCAGGGTGACGGTGGCGCGATGGATCTTGGCTTTCAGCAGACTCAATTGCATGGAGTTGCGTACTTCGGCGTGGGGAACGCGAAGTCTAGCAACCCGGGCAAAGCTCCGCGCAAGGGTGGCCGGCATGCACGGCCGACCATTTGCTTACCACTCGAGATTGTCGATGAGCCGTGTCCGCCCCAAGCGCGCGGCGATAAGTGCCACTTTCGCGCCTTTCTCGCCTTCTTCCGGCACGCCCAGGTCCGGGCGGCGCACCACGGCGTAGTCCACGATGAAACCGGCATCGGCCAGGCGTCGCGCTGCCTCGGCTTCGATCTGCGCAAGCGTGCCGCCCGCCGACAGGCCATCGCGCATGGCCAGCAAGGTCGTGCGGATCACCGCTGCACGCGGCCGTTCTTCGGCGGACAGGTACTGGTTGCGCGAACTCATCGCCAGTCCGTCCGGTTCGCGCACGATGCTGCCGGCAATGATCTCCACCGGAAACGCAAGATCGGTGACCAGTTGGCGGATCACTGCAAGTTGCTGGTAGTCCTTCTTGCCGAACGCGGCCACGTCCGGCAACACCTGGTTGAACAGGCGGCCGACCACAGTGCAGACGCCATCGAAATGACCGGGGCGGCACTCGCCTTCCAGCACGGCGCTGACACCCGGCACATGCACGTTGGCCGCAAGCTCGACACCAAACGGATACATGGATTCCACCGTGGGCAACCACAAGACATCGCAACCGGCGCCTTCCAGTCCGCTGGTATCGGCTTCCGGTGTACGCGGGTAGCGGGTGAAGTCTTCATTCGGCCCGAACTGGGTCGGATTGACGAACACGCTGGAGACGATGCGGTCCGCGTACTGCCGGGCCAGCATGACCAGCGAATAATGGCCGGCATGCAGGTTGCCCATGGTGGGGACGAAACCCACCTTCAGGCCTTGCCGTTTCCACTCGCGGACACGGGCGCGCAGCTGGTCCAGCTCGGTGATGGTTTCGATCATCGGACTTCCGGTTATGCCCTGCCGGGCAATCAGTAGGAATGATCCGCATCGGGGAAAGCCCCGCTGCGGACCGCGTCGGCATAGGCCCGTATCGCACCGGCGATGGATCCTTGCCCGGCGAGGAAATCCTTGACGAATTTCGGCTTGCGGTGCCCGGTATCGATACCGAGCAAGTCGTGCAGCACCAGCACCTGGCCATCACAATCAGGACCGGCACCAATGCCGATGGTGGGAATGGCCAGGGACTGCGTCACTTCCGCCGCCAATGTGGAAGGCACGCATTCCAGCACCAGCAGCGACGCGCCCGCTTCGGCGACCGCACGCGCATCGGCACGCAATTTCGCGGCAGCGGCCTCATCGCGGCCTTGCACCTTGTAGCCGCCCAGCTTCAGGACCGACTGCGGGGTCAGGCCCAGGTGGGCGCACACCGGGATATCGCGCTCGGCCAGGAAACGGATCACGTCCAGTTTGGGGCCGGCACCTTCCAGCTTGACCATCTCCGCGCCGGCCTGGAGCAGCGCAACCGATGCCTCAAGCGCGCGTTCCGGCGTGGCGTCGGCCTGGAACGGAAGATCGGCCACCAGCAAGGCCCGCTGCAGGCCACGGGCCACCGCGGTGGTGTGGTAAGCGATGTCGGCCACGGTCACCGGCAGGGTGGAATCGTGTCCCTGGACCACCATGCCCAGCGAATCACCGATCAACACCAGGTCCACGCCATTGGCGTCCATCACCCGGGCAAAACTGTTGTCATAGGCGGTCAACATGACCAGTTTGCGGCCCGCATGCTTGGCTTCGGCCAGGGCGGGAACGGTCCAGGGCTTGCTGTCGGCTTGGCTGCTCATAGCCGTCTATTATCCCCTCATAACGGCCGGATATTCGACAACTCCAGCCGGGAAGCTGCATCCCGCAAGTGGCCATGACCCGGAACTTCCAGGTCCGGAGCCAACTCCAGCAAGGGCACCAGCACGAATCCGCGTTCGTGCAGGCGCGGATGGGGTACCTGCAAGCCGGGCTCATCGATGACCTCATCGCCATACAGCAGCAGGTCCAGATCCAGGGTGCGCGGACCCCATCGCACCTCCTGCGCACGATCACGCCCATGCTGCCGCTCGATGGCAAGCAAGGCATCCAGCAGGTCGCGCGGCGCCAGCGAAGTACGCAATGCCGCCACCCCATTGATGAAGTCGGGCTGGTCTTCCACGCCCCACGCCGGTGTCCGGTACAGCCGCGAGAAACCGGCGGCTCCCTCGTCCGACAACAAAGCCAGTGCCGTGCTTGCTTGCCGTAGTGTCAACGCGGCATCGCCCAGGTTGGCACCCAGGCCCACATAGGCGATCACGCCTGCGGTCATTCGCTGGCCGTGGCTGCGGTGCGACGGCGGCGGCGGCGACGCTTGCCGGGCGCGGGCGCACCCTCTTCCAGATCCTGCACGGACCCGGTGGTATCCCGCGACGACGCCAGTTCGTGTTGATTCTGGCTTTGCATCTCTTGCCAGAACGCCACGTCTTCGGCGTGCTCCGGCGATGCCGCCAGGCGCAAGACGAGGAAATCGTATGCCGCACGGAAACGCGGGTGCGTCAGCAAGCGCATGACACGCTTGCGCTGGCGGTTGGAGAAACGCGGCTGCAACAGCCAGATTTCCTGCATCGGCAGCGAGAAGCGCCGCGGCAATGCAATGGTGTCCAGTTGATGCAGGGTCACCCGGTCGGCGGCACGGCGCTGCGCTTCTTCGGCCTGCACGCCCTGTGCCTGCAATCCCATCAAGGCACGGCAATAGGCCGGCCACAACAACAGCGCGAACAGGAATGCCGGCGATACCGGCTCGTCATTCGCCACCCGCCGGTCGGTGCCTTCCAGGCCCGCCACCAGCATGCGCCGCAGCGCACCGCTTCGATTGCTGGCCAGGGCCGCAGCCGTTTCCGGCAACAACACCGGCAGCAAGCCGTAACGCTCCAGGCCTTCGAAGCTGGCCACCGCATGGCCGGACAGGAACAGTTTCAGCACTTCTTCGAACAAGCGTGCCGGCGCCGCATCCGACAACAACGGCGCCAGCGCAGGAATCGGGGCTGCCGCAGACTCGTCGATGGTGAAATCCAGCTTGGCCGCCAGCCGCACGGCACGCAGCATGCGTACCGGATCCTCGCGGTAGCGTTGCTCCGGGTCGCCGATCAGCTTGAGCCGGCGCGCCATGACATCCTCGAACCCGCCCACGTAGTCGCGCACCGAGAAGTCCTCGATGGCGTAGTACAACGCGTTGGCGGTGAAGTCGCGGCGCACGGCATCGTCCTCGATGCTGCCGTAGACGTTGTCGCGCACCAGGCGGCCGTTTTCCATTTCACGATCGCCGCTGCCGTCATCGATGTTGGCGCGGAAGGTGGCTACTTCAATGATCTCGCGGCCGAACACCACGTGCGCCAAGCGGAAACGGCGGCCGATCAGGCGGCAATTGCGGAACAGTTGCTTGACCTGTTCCGGCGTGGCATCGGTGGCCACGTCGAAGTCCTTGGGGTGCCCGCCCACCAACAGGTCGCGCACGGCCCCGCCCACCAGATAGCCGGCGAACCCGGCATCGCGCAACTTGTACAGCACGCGCAAGGCATTGGGACTGACGTTTTTGCGCGAAAGCGTGTGCTGGTCACGCGGGATGGTGCGCAGGTGTGCTTGCGGAGTAATGGTGGTGATTCCGTACGGTAGGAGGATGGTGCCTTGCCCGCTGGGGCATTTGCCGGCACCCGGGCCAGACGCCTATACTAATGCGTCGCGCCCGTGCGACCCAAATCGCTCCCTTCGTCTAGTGGTTAGGACGTGGCCCTCTCAAGGCTAAAACAGGGGTTCGAGCCCCCTAGGGAGCGCCATATCGGGGCCATCAACGGCCCAGGAAAACCCCCGCCTTGCGCGGGGTTTTCCATTTCCGGCTCATTCCCGGCTCAGGTCCTTGCGGCGTTGGCGGCAGGGGCCGACATGCCGTGGTGGCGCAGCAGCGCATCGATGCTGGGAGCGCGGCCACGGAAGGCACGGAAGCTCTCCAGTGCGCCACGGCTGCCTCCGCGCGCCAGCACTTCGCGGCGGAACCTGGCACCGGTTTCCGCCACCTGCGCGGGCGCCTCCTCGAATGCGGCATAGGCATCGGCGCTGAGCACCTCGGCCCACTTGTAGCTGTAATACCCCGCCGCGTAGCCGCCCGCGAAGATATGGCTGAACTGGTGCGGGAAGCGGTGCCACGCGGGCATGCGGTTGACCGCCACCTCGTCGCGGACGCGTTCGAGCAATTGCAGCATCGAATCCTGCCGGGGATCGAAGCGGCTGTGCAGTTCCATGTCGAACAGGGCGAACTCCAACTGGCGCACGGTGAACATGCCGGCCTGGAAGTTCTTCGCCGCCAGCATCTTGTCGAAGAGTCCGCGCGGCAGCGGCTCACCGGTGTCCACGTGCGCGGTCATCGCCTGCACGCGTTCCCACTCCCAGCAGAAGTTCTCCATGAACTGGCTGGGCAGTTCCACCGCATCCCATTCCACGCCATTGATGCCGGCCACGGGCAGTTCGCCCACTTCGGTCAACAACTGATGCAGACCATGTCCCATCTCGTGGAACAGGGTGGTGACCTCGTTGTGGCTGAAGGTGGCAGGCTTGCCATCCACGCCACGCCCGAAATTGCAGACCAGGTACACCAGCGGTGTCTGCGTACCCTGCGCGGTATTGCGGCGATTGCGGCAGTCATCCATCCACGCGCCACCACGCTTGCCCTCGCGCGCATACAGGTCCAGGTAGAACTGCCCGAGCAGGCGCCCGCCGGCATCGACCAGGCGGAAGAAACGCACGTCTGGATGCCAGAGCGGCGCCGTGTCGGCCTGCACCTTCACCCCATACAGGGATTCGATCACCGCGAACAAGCCGGCCAATACCGTGGGCTCGGTGAAATACTGCTTCACTTCCTGCTCGGAAAAGCTGTAACGCGCCTGCTTCAGTTTTTCGCTGGCGTAGCCCAGGTCCCACGGCTCCACCGTGTCCAGCCCAAGCTGGTCACGCGCAAAGTTCTCCAGCTCTTGGCGATCGCGCTGCGCATGCGGCTTGGCACGGGCAGCCAGGTCGCGCAGGAATTCCAGCACTTCGTCGGCTGTCTGCGCCATCTTGGTTGCCAGCGAATAGGCGGCGTAGCTTTCGAATCCGAGCAGCGAAGCCAGTTCCGTGCGCAACGTCAGGATGCGGTCGATGTTGCCGGTGTTGTCCCATGTTTCCGGACCCTGCTCCGAGGCACGCAAGCCGTTGGCGCGATACAGCGTCTCCCGCAATCCACGGTTGTCCGCATGCGCCTGCACCGGCAGGTAACACGGCATCTGCAAGCTCAGCTTGAAGCCGGTCTTGCCCTCTTTTTCCGCTGCCGCCCGACAATTGGCCGATCGCATCCATTTTTTGCGACTGAAACAGTTCGTTCTCCAGGCGTTGCCTTTCGGTAATGTCTTCGAATGTATAAAGATGCCCGAAAAATGTGCCATCGTTGTCGATGATGTCAGCCACA
>JBQGFJ010000104.1:0-2163 GCA_052040085.1 Pseudoxanthomonas sp. | reverse complement strand
GCGAGCGCCGTCTGCAAAACACCGGCAACCTGGCGGCCGAGTTCCGCCGTGTGCATTTCGTCGGCATCGGCGGTTCCGGCATGAGCGGCATTGCCGAAGTGCTGTGCACGCTGGGTTATGAAGTGTCCGGTTCCGACATGGCCGACAGTGCCGCCACGCGCCGCCTGGCGTCGTTGGGCGCGCGGGTCATGCGTGGCCACAATGCGGCCAACGTGCTGGGTACCGATTGCGTGGTGGTGTCCAGCGCCATCAAGCACGACAACCCCGAGCTGATGGAGGCGCGCAGCCAGCGCATTCCCATCGTGCCGCGCGCGGCCATGCTGGCCGAACTCATGCGCTTCCGTCGCGGCATCGCAGTGGCAGGCACCCATGGCAAGACCACCACGACCAGCCTGGCCGCAGCCGTGCTGAGCGAGGGTGGACTGGATCCGACCTTCGTGATCGGTGGACAACTGCTGGCCGCCGGTGCCAATGCCAAGCTGGGCGATGGCCAGTGGTTGGTGGCCGAGGCGGACGAAAGCGATGGCAGCTTCCTGCGCCTGAATCCGCTGATTTCGGTGATCACCAATATCGACGCGGATCACCTGGAAAACTACAACAACGATTTCTCGCGCGTGCAGGCGGCCTTCGCCGAATTCCTGCAACGCCTGCCGTTCTACGGCCTGGCCGTGTTGTGCATCGATGATCCGGAAGTGGCGGCATTGGCCGCGGAAACTCCGCGCCACGTGATGACCTACGGTTTCGCCGCCAATGCCGACGTGCGCGCAGAGGATGTGCAGCAGGATGGCGCGCGCATGCACTTCACCCTGCGGTTGCCGGAGGATGCCAGCGTCGCGGTGACCCTGGCATTGCCGGGCCGCCACAACGTGCAGAACGCACTGGCCGCCGCTGCGGTGGGCTGGCAGTTGGGCGTGTCGCCGCAGAACATCGCCGCGGCACTGGAGAAATTCGCTGGCGTCGGCCGTCGCTTCAACGACCTGGGCGAAGCCGTCACCGCGTCCGGTGCCCGTGTGCGCCTGGTAGATGACTACGGCCATCATCCGCGTGAGCTGGCGTCGGTGTTCGCCGCCGCACGTGGTGGCTGGCCGGAGAAGCGCCTGGTGGTGGCATTCCAGCCGCATCGCTACAGCCGCACCCGCGACCAGTTCGATGCGTTCGCCGCCGTGTTGTCCGAGGTGGATGCGCTGGTGCTGAGTGAGGTTTATCCGGCTGGTGAAGCACCCATTCCGGGTGCCGACGCCAAGTCGCTGGCCCGTGCCATCCGTGCGCGTGGCCGCATCGATCCGGTGGTGGTGGAACAGGTGGCGGACCTGTCGCGGGTACTGCCTGATGTATTGCAGGACGGTGATCTGTTGCTGCTGATGGGGGCCGGTGACATCGGCCATGTCGCCCAGCAGATCGCTGCACGCGGTTTCGAAAGTGGAGAGCCGGCATGAGCGCGGACCGCTTGCCATCGCCACGCTTCACGGATCCCGCCGTGTTCGGCCGGGTGGCCGTGCTGATGGGCGGCACCAGCAGCGAACGTGCGGTATCGCTGGATTCCGGCAATGGTGTGCTGAATGCATTGCGTTCGCGCGGCGTGGATGCGCACGGCGTGGACGGTATCCCGGCGCTGGTCGATGAACTCCGCGCGGGCAAGGTGGATCGCGTCTTCAACATCCTGCACGGCAACAAGGGCGGTGGCGAAGATGGCGTGGTGCAAGGTCTGCTGGAAGCGCTGGGCGTGCCGTACACCGGCCCCGGCGTGCTCGGCTCTGCACTGACCATGGACAAGATCCGCACCAAGCAGGTGTGGATTGCCGCTGGCCTGCCGACGCCGCGCTTCGTGCGCCTGCCTGCCGGTGGCGACCTGCGTGCAGCGGTCGATGAGTTGGGTCTGCCGGTATTCGTCAAGCCGTCCTGCGAAGGCTCCAGTGTCGGCGTGGCCCGCGTGGTCGAAGCCGGTGACATCGAGGCGGCGGTGAAGGTCGCACGCGAGTACGGTGGTGAAATGGTGGTCGAGCAGCTGGTGGTCGGTGACGAGCTGACCGTCGGCATCCTCGGCGATGTCGCGCTGCCGACGATCCGGATCGTGCCGAAGGGTGAGTTGTACGACTACCACGCCAAGTACGTGTCGGACGACACCCGCTACCTGTGTCCTGGCCTTGAGGGCACGGATGAAGA
>JBQGFJ010000103.1:0-4265 GCA_052040085.1 Pseudoxanthomonas sp. | reverse complement strand
CTGGTGCGTGCGCCCGGTCGACATCACCTGGATCTTGGTTCCTGGTATCACATCGCCCTGCATGACACGCACCAGCGAGACCACGCCCAGGTAATTGTCGAACCAGGAGTCGATGATCAGCGCCTGCAGCTTGTCGGTGTCGCGCGGTGCCGGCGGCGGGATGCGATGGACGATCGCTTCCAGCACGTCCTGCACGTTGAGGCCGGTCTTGGCACTGACCGGCACCGCATCCTCGGCGTCGATGCCGATCACGGCCTCGATTTCGGACTTGGCGCGCTCGATGTCGGCGGTGGGCAAGTCGATCTTGTTGAGGATCGGCACCACTTCCAGTCCCTGCTCCACCGCGGTATAGCAGTTCGCCACAGATTGCGCTTCCACGCCCTGTGCGGCATCCACCACCAGCAACGCGCCTTCGCACGCCGCCAGCGAACGGCTGACTTCATAGCTGAAGTCCACGTGGCCCGGGGTATCGATGAAGTTGAGGAAGTAGGTCTGCCCGTCCTTCGCCGTGTACGGCAGCGACACGGACTGGGCCTTGATGGTGATGCCACGCTCGCGCTCGATGGGATTGGAGTCGAGCACCTGCGCTTCCATCTCGCGCGCCTCAAGGCCACCGCAAAGCTGGATGATGCGGTCGGCCAGCGTCGACTTGCCATGGTCGACGTGGGCGATGATGGAGAAGTTGCGGATATTCCGCATCGAATCAGAAGACATGGGGTGCGGCGGCCGGTGGGTCGTCGGGGAAACCCGGGATTATCGCATGCCGCCACCCCTTCCCGCTGGGGGAAGGGGCTTGTTGCAACAGGGCCTCGTCAGCTCCGGACAGGCCGCAGGACCTCAATTCTCGTCCGCAGTGACCGCGAGGAACCCGGTGCCCCCCTGGCGGGCACGCACCAGCAGCATGACCGTCTGGCCCGGCTTCACGCCTTTCAGCTGCTGGTTGAGGGCGGCCGGACTGTCCACGGGGGTACGGCCGACCTGCAGGATCACATCACCGGGGCTCAGGCCCGCCTCACGCGCGCCATTGCCGTTGATTCGCCCCACCAGCACTCCCTCGCCGGCCTTCAACCCCAACTGGCGACGCGCATCCGCGCCCAGGGACTCGGCAACGATGCCGAGGGAGTTGGTGCCCACGGCCGCCTGCGGGGCCGAGTTGCCGGAAGCCGCCGGCGCCGCAGCCGTTGCATCGCCTTCCAGTGCCGTCAGCACGGCGGTGACTTCACGTGGCTTGCCGTCCCGGATCAGACCGATCTTGACCCGCGTGCCCGGCGCCATGGCGCCTACCAACGGCGGCAGGTCGGCACTGGTGTTGATGCGCTGGCCGTTGACCGAAACGATCACATCCTGGATTTCGATGCCGGCCTTCTGTGCTGCACCGCCATCCTGCAGCCCGGACACCAGCGCACCGCGCGTATCCGGCAAGCCAAGCCCGCGCGCGTAATCGGCGGTGATCGCCTGGATATTCACCCCCAGCAGGCCACGCTGCACGCGGCCGCTGGTCTTGAACTGTTCCACCGCATTCATCGCCAGATCGATGGGAATCGCGAAACTGACGCCCATGTAGCCGCCGGTGTTGGAGAAGATCTGCGAATTGATGCCCACCACTTCACCGCGGGTGTTCAGCAGCGGACCACCAGAATTGCCACGATTGATCGCCACGTCAGTCTGGATGAAGGGCACGTATTGTTGCCCGCTATACGGATTGCTGCGGCCCACGGCGCTGACGATGCCGGCGGTCACCGACTGCTCCAGGCCCAGCGGTGAACCAATCGCCACCGCCCACTGTCCAGGCTTCAACTGGGCAGAATCACCGAGGCGCAGGTGAGGCAGGCCTTTGGCATCGATCTTCAACAGGGCCACATCGTATTGTTCGTCGCTGCCAATCACCTTGGCCTCGAATTCGCGGCGATCACTGAACTTGACCTTGATCTGGTCGGCGCCGGCAATCACGTGGTGGTTGGTCAGGATGTAACCATCATCGGAAATCACGAAGCCCGAACCCATTCCCATCGGCACACGTCCGCGCGGTTGCGGGGACTCCTGCTGCTCCGGGAATTCAAAGCCCGGTGGCAGCATGCGGCGGAAGATTTCCGGCAACTGCCCTGCATCCGGCGCTTGGCCGCGTGCGGCCGAACGCCCACTGCCACTCACTTCGATATTGACCACGCCGGGACCCACCTGCTCCACCAGCTGGGTGAAGTCCGGCAAGCCGGTGACGATCTGCGGTGCGGGAGTCGCCGACTTGGCGGCAAGTGCGGGTTGTGCTGCCTGCGGGGCGTCCGCCGGTTGCTGGGCGCAAGCCGCGGGTGCCACCAGGATCAACAGCGAAAGCAGACGGGTACGGGGAGAGAGCGTCATCGAATACATGCCTCGACAAAGGTGAAAAACATGGGGACGCGGCCCGGCAAGGGCAGCGATGAACGATCAGTCCTGCGAAGACGGACGATCCTGCCCGGCATCGATATCCGGCTCCGCGGGCAAGCGTGGCTCGAATGGATAGAAGGTCTGTGCCGTACGGCTACTGCCATGTGCCGCATTGAATGCAGCATTGCCGGAGTACTCAGGCAACACGGCACGCGGCCACGGCCTGGCCGGCACATCACTGCTCAGCCGGTGTGGCGAGAAAGGATCAAGGGTGGCGGCTGACGGCGCATTCACCGAGGCCGCAACCGCCGCGGATGGCAGGGCCGACGCATGGGCCACAACTGGCATGGACGAATCGACCGTTCCACTCGAGCGCGCCGCCTGCCGTGTACGCGTCGCACTGCGACGCGGCGTGTTGTCCTGCCGCTGCGGCAGGCTGGCGACCAGCACGGGAGCCGATGGGGCCGGCGCCTCTTCCATGGAGCCCGCCGTTTCGACGGGATGTTGCTGCGCTATCGGTGACGGTGCCGGGACATGCGTGGCGACGGCCGGCGTGGGGGCTGCGGCAGGATCAACGCCCTGCCCGGGCACCTGCTCACGGGTGATGAACAACGCCACCAGCGCAAACGAAGCGGCCAGTGCACCGCCGCCCCAGCGGAACAGGTGGCGCGGCTTGCGCTCGCCCGCCGCAGCCGCATGCGTAACCTGGCCAGCAGGAGCCTCGGCAATGGCAAGTGCAATGCGCTCGCTGAATCCGGCCGGAGCCAACGCCACGGCCTGGCCGCGCATAACCTCGCCCGCCACCTGCCAGCGATCCCAGCAGGCGCTCAGCTCGGTATCGTGTTGCAGGCGGCGCAGCAGGAAACGGGCCTCGTCCGCGGTCAGCTCACCATCGATCAAAGCCGACAGTTGCAGGCGGTAGTGGGTTTCCATCTTGTCGGCCGTGTTGGGGGTTTCGTGGTGTGTCATGGGCGGTTACTGCGTTCGCGTGTGGCACTGGGACCATCGATCAGTGGCCGAAGTTCCGCATCGATGGCTTCACGGGCACGGAAGATGCGTGAACGTACCGTACCGATCGGGCAATCCATCTTCCGGGCGATCTCCTCGTAGCTCAGCCCCTCCACTTCACGCAGGCTGATCGCGGTGCGCAGCTCTTCCGGCAGCGCGTTCACCGCCTTCATCACCGTGTGCTCCATTTCCTGGCGCATCAGTTCACGTTCGGGGGTATCCGTGTCACGCAGGCGGGCACCGATGTCGTACTGCTCGGCATCGGCAGCATCGACGTCGTCGGTAGGAGGCCTGCGGTTATGGGCAACGAGGTGGTTCTTGGCGGTATTCACGGCGATCCTGTGCAGCCAGGTGTAGAACTGGGCATCGCCACGGAAGTTGCCAATCGCGCGATAGGCGCGGATGAACGTGTCCTGGGCAACATCCTGGCATTCGCTCCAGTCATGGATGTAGCGCCCGATCAGCGCCACCACCCGGTGCTGGTACTTGCGTACCAGCAGGTCGAAGGCGGCACTGTCACCGCGCTGGACACGCTGCTCGAACGCGTTGCGCTCGATCCGCCGAAAGCACTGGTGATCCGTTCGGCCAAGGCCAAGGGCTTCATCGCCGGCGCCGACATCCGCGAATTCGCCGAATTCGATGCCAAGGGCGTCATCGGCGATTCGATCCGTCGCGGCCAGACCACGTTCCAACGACTGGCCGAACTGCCCTGCCCCACGGTCGCGGCGATCCACGGCTTCTGCATGGGCGGTGGCACCGAGATCTCGCTGGCCTGCGACTACCGCGTCGCCAGCAACGATCCGTCCACGAAGATCGGCCTGCCCGAAGTCAAGCTCGGCATCTATCCCGGCTGGGGCGGCAGCGTCCGCCTGCCGCGCCTGGTCGGTGCGCCG
>JBQGFJ010000102.1:0-8608 GCA_052040085.1 Pseudoxanthomonas sp. | reverse complement strand
CCTTGGCATCCTGATTTTCCTGCACCACCACGGCAGCCGGGGCCTGGTCTTGCGCAGCCTCCTGCGCGGCGGACTGTGCCTGGGCCGCGAACAGGAAGCCGCAGGCCAAGGTCGCAATCAACAGTTTTCTCATGGCTTCACCTCTCGGGAATGGACAATGTTATTCCCCTAACAGAAGCGTACGCCCGGGCCCGGAAGCCTGCATGAACGGGCAAATCCCCCGTTTTGCTGCCCGTCAGCCAGATCCATCCGCCAGACCGCGACCAAAGCCTGTCTTCCCGTTGAAACCGTGATGGCTATCATGTCCGGATGAATTTCCTACGTTTCCCGCCAGCCCTGCTGCTGGCCACGCTGCTTTCCACCGCCTGTTCCACCACTCCCACGCCCCCGGCAGCCTTGTCGCAGGAAGCCCCTGCACCGGCGATGCCGCGGCCGACCGTGCTGCTGATATCGCTGGATGGCGTACGGCCGGAATTCCTTGGCCGCGGCGATACCCCCCATCTGGACCGCCTGGCCCGCGAAGGCGTGAAAGCGCAGTGGATGAACCCTTCCTATCCTTCGCTGACCTTCCCCAATCACTACACGTTGGTGACCGGCCTGCGCCCGGACCACCACGGCATCATCCACAACACCATGCAGGACGAGGCACTGGGCCGTTTCCTGCTGTCCAATCGCGACGCCGTGGGCGATAGCCGCTGGTGGTCGGGCGAACCGATCTGGGTAGGTGCCGAAAAGGCCGGCCTGGCGACCGCCACCCTGGCCTGGCCCGGGAGCGAAGCGGAAATACAAGGCATCCGGCCGACGCGCTGGAGCCACTTCGATGCCGAACGCCCGATCGACACCCGCGTGGACATGGTGGCCGGCTGGCTGGCCGAACCGGCGTCCACACGCCCGAAACTCGCCACCCTCTATTTCGAACATCCAGACACAGCCGCACACGCGCATGGCCCCGGCTCGGATGAACTGCGCGATGCGCTGCGCAAGGCGGATGCCGGCATCGGTGAACTCCTGGCCCGTTTGGAGCAGAACGGCGCACTGGCCGATACCAACATCGTCGTCGTCTCCGACCACGGCATGGCCGAGGTTCCCGAAGGCCAAGTCGTCGCCACCCAGGACATGGTCAATCCCGATATTGCCGACGTAGTGATGTCGGGACAGGTCATCGGCTTCGCGCCGCGTGCCGGGCACGAGCAACAGGCCGAAGCTGCCCTGCTGGGCCGGCATGCGCAGTACGAATGCTGGCGCAAGGGCGAGTTGCCGCAGCGCTGGCACTACGGAACCCATCCACGCATCCCCGCCATCATCTGCCAGATGGACAAAGGCTGGGACGCACTGCCGCAGGAGTACATTGCACGGCGACCGGCCGGCACCCGTGGCTCGCATGGCTACGATCCGGCCCATGAGGAAATGCGCGCCATCTTCATTGCGCGCGGCCCATCGTTCCACCAAGGGCTAACCATCCCCGGCTTCGACAACGTGGACGTGTACTCCCTGCTCGCCCACCTGCTCGGCATCCCGCCGGCGCCCAACGACGGCAATCCGGATACCCTGAAACCGATCCTGCGAAAGGCATCCACGGCACCCCATCATTGATGTCCGAAAGCGGCGAGTCCGGGAGACATGGCAGCGCTAGACTGCGCCCATGCCATCGCCCGCCGCCCCGAACCCATTGCCCGCCCCGGCCATCTGTGAACGTGCCCGGCTGAGCCGCGACCCGCGTTTCGACGGGCTGTTCTTCACCGCGGTGCGCACCACCGGCATCTACTGCCGTCCCGTATGCCCAGCACCGCCTGCGAAGGCGGCCAACGTTTCGTACTTCCCGAATGCCGCGGCTGCCGAAGCGGCAGGCTACCGCCCGTGCCTGCGCTGCCGGCCGGAACTCTCGCCCGCGGATGGCACCTGGCGCCGTGGCGATGACACCGTGGCGCGTGCGCTGAAGCTGATAGACCGCGGACTGTTGGCGGAGCATCCGTTGTCGACGCTGGCCGAACGCGTCCATGTAGGCGAGCGGCAACTACGCCGGTTGTTCGTGGAGCGCCTGGGTGCCGCGCCCATCGGCGTGCATGGCACGCGCCGGCTGCTGTTCGCCAAGCAACTGCTGACCGAAACGGCACTGCCCATCACCGAAGTTGCCCTGGCCGCGGGCTTCGGCAGCCTGCGGCGCTTCAACGCGACCTTCCTGCAGGCCTACGGCATGGCTCCGCGCGAGCTGCGCAAACACGAGCCCGCCGGCCACGGCCATACATTGTCATTGCGATTGAATTACCGGCCACCGTATGACTTCGAGGCCATGCTGGACTTCCTGCGCAGCCGCGCACTACCGGGCGTGGAAGTGGTGGATGCAGAAAGCTACCTGCGTGTCGTCGCCGGCAACGCCTTGTCACCGGGTTGGCTGCGTGTCGGCAGATGGAACGGCGATGCGCAGGCACTGCGCCTGGAGTTGCATGGCATCCCGCCTTCCGGATTGCTGGACGTGGTGGAACGTGTTCGCCGGATGTTCGACCTGGATGCCGACCCCGCCACCATCGCCAGCAGCCTTGCACACGACCAGCGCTTGCGGCCGATGGTGAACAAGCGCCCGGGACTGCGCCTTCCCAGTGGCTGGGATGGCTTCGAAATCGCGGCGCGTGCCGTCATCGGCCAGCAGATCAGCGTGCCCGCCGCCCGCACGGTGACCGCCCGGCTTGCCGAACGCTTCGGCACACCGCTGCCCTCGTCATTCACGGAACTCGGACTTCGCCATGCCTTCCCCATCGCGGACACACTTGCCGATGCCGACCTGTCCGGGCTGGGCCTGACCACGTCGCGTGCCACCACCTTGCGCGGCATTGCGCGAGCCATCGTGGACGGACACGTGGACTTCCGGGTGGAGCACACGCTGGATGACTTCGTGGAGCGATGGACCCGCCTGCCAGGCATCGGACCCTGGACAGCGCAGTACATTGCCCTTCGTGCCCTCGGCCACCCGGATGCCTTCCCTGCCGAGGATCTCGTGCTGCAAAAGCACGTCCCCACGGACGGCACACGCATGACCACGAAAGCATTGCTGGCGCGCGCCGAAGCCTGGCGTCCCTGGCGTGGCTATGCCGTGATTCAACTCTGGCGCGATGCTGCAAGCGCGCAACACAAGACAATCGCGAAAAGGAAAGCGACATGACCATCCACACGACATTGATCGACAGCCCGGTTGGACCGCTGTTCCTGGCGGCATCCAACGAAGGCCTGCATGCCATCGAATTCCGCGACAACAAGCATCCGGTGAAGCGCAGCGCCCATTGGCGCGAGGGTGACAATGCGGTGCTTCGCAAGGCGCACGAACAGTTGGATGAGTATTTCGCCGGCAAACGCCATACGTTCGATCTGCCCTTGTCCCCTGCCGGCACCGAATTCCAGGTCAAGGTCTGGACGACCCTGGCCAGCATCCCCTACGGCGAAACGATCAGTTACGCACAACTCGCCACGCGCATCGGCAAGCCCAGCGCCATGCGCGCGGTAGGCGCTGCGAATGGGCGCAATCCGCTGCCCATCGTGCTGCCCTGCCATCGCGTGATCGGTGCCGATGGCGCATTGACAGGATTCGGCGGCGGCCTGCCGACCAAGCAATTCCTGCTGAAACTGGAAGGTGCCTTGCCCGAGGAGTTTGATCTTTTCGGCAACCCGTAAGGCAAAGCCAGACCGCGCTCAGGACTGCGTCAGGTGTGCGGCAATGGCACGCCGGAACGGCGGCAAACGGTTGGCGATACGCAAGGTTGCACTACGCAGCATGCGGGCCGCCGGGCGTCCGTCGTTGTACACGCGCGTGATCAGGCGGGTGGCGGCATAGACCGGCAAGGCCGCCAGGTTGTGTCCGCGCTGGTAGCGCGCCAGCACGGCTTCCGATCCGATATCGCGGCCTTCCCGATGTGCCTGCAACACCGCATCGGCCAACTTCGCCTGGCCTTGCAGGCCAAGATTGAAGCCGTGCGCGGTCACCGGATGCATGCCGACGGCAGCATCGCCCACCATGGCCACGCGCGGACCCACGAAGCGATCCGCATAGACCGATACCAGCGGATACACATGACGCTCACCCACATCGGAAACGTTGCCGAGACGTCCACGCATGCGCCGCTGCATGTCGGCAGCGAAAGCGGCATCATCCATCGCTTCGACTTCGCGCATCAGGTGCGGCTTCAGGGTCAGCACCACCGAGCAGCGGTTGCCGTTCAACGGCAGCAACGCCAGCGTGTGGCCGTAATCGAACCATTCCCAGGCCACGTGCTGGTGCGGAATCTCATGGCCCACCCGGCACACCAGCATCTGCACGCCATGGTCATAGGAACGCGCACCAATGCCCAGCATCCTGCGCAACTGCGAGAAGCGACTGTCCGCCGCGACCAGCAGACGCGCGCGGATGGACTCGCCGTCCGCCATCGAAAGTTCCACGCCATTGCCATCGCGCGCCACCGACGACACCGTGCGCTCACCCAGCAAGTACACGCCCTCTTGCCCTGCCACCAGATCGTAAGCCGCCTGGCGGATCAGGTGATTGGGAACCAGCCAGCCCAACTGGTCACTGCGGCCATCCAGAGCACTCACCAGCAAGCCTTCCTCGGCATCGCCATCCAGCACCTTGGCATTACGCAGTTCCGACACCTCGGCAGGATCGAAGCGCTGCCACATACCCAGCCTTTCAAGAATGTTGCGGGACGCATGGGTCAAGGCGATTTCGCGCCCATCGAACACCGGCGCGGCGATGGAGGACAGCGGCAGGCGCTCCACGATGGCCACCGACAGGCCACTGCCTGCCAGCGAACGCGCGAAACTCAAACCAGCGGGGCCCGCTCCGACAATCGCGATATCCACCTGCATTGCGTCTTCTCCCGGCTACATGACTTCGGGATTCTGGCATCCACGCGCCCGGACCGAATTGATCCAGGTCATGGCCTGGGGCATTTCACCCCAGGAACCGAGCGGCAAAGGGGATCAATCCTGCAACAGCTTCCGCATCGCCACGGCATAGCGGGCAGCCACATCTTCCCGAGCAGGGTGCCGGCCACCGAAAACCACATCCCGGCCACCGATTCGCACGTCTTTCACGAGATTGCGATTGCCACTGAATATCCAGCGATCCGCCACATCCGGGGCCGTGGCACCGGCCAACTGGGGGGCTTCGGCATCCAGCACGATGCTGTCATCCGTCCCGTGGAATCCGGTGGCATTGGCAACCGTTGCCTGCACGCCGGCCAGCAAGGTGGCGCCTACGCTCGGAGAATCTTCCCGCACTGCGATATTGCGGTGGCGCGTATGCAACCGCTGGCCATAGTCCAGCCAGCGCAGTTCCTCGACCGGCGACACCGAAATATGCGAATCCGAACCAATGCCCCAGCCACCGCCGGCCCCCAGATAATCATGCAGCCGGAACAGGCCATCGCCGAGGTTGGCTTCGGTGGTCGGACAGATCGCCACCGTTGCGCCCGATGCCGCGATGCCCTGCACTTCCGCATCATCCAGGTGGGTGGCATGCACCAGTGTCCAGCGCGCGTCGACGCTGGCATTCCGCAGCAACCATTCCACCGGGCGCAGATTGCGAATGGCAAGACAGTCCTGCACCTCGCCGATCTGTTCCGAAACGTGGATATGGACAGGTGCCCCGGCAGGCAAGGCAGCCAGCACTTCGCCCATCGGTTCCGGCGGCACCGCGCGCAGACTGTGCAGGGCGCAACCCACCCGCAAGCCATCGTCCTGGCGTGCGTGCAGGCTTTCGAACAGGCGCAGGTAGGCCTCCACGCCATGGCCAAAGCGTTTCTGCCGCTCATTCAACGGGCGCCCGTCGAAACCGCCACTCATGTACAGCACCGGCAGCAAGGTCAGGCGGATACCGGTCTCGCGTGCAGCCGCAATCAGGGCATCCGACATGGACGATGGCGCCGCGTAAGGCGTGCCATCCGGCGCATGGTGCAGGTAATGGAATTCACAGGCCGTGGTGTAGCCCGCCTCCAGCATTTCCACGTAGAGCTGCGAGGCCACTGCATGCAGGGAGTCCGGATCGAAGCGGGCTGCCATCCGGTACATGGTCTCGCGCCAGGTCCAGAACGAATCCGTGGGATGCGTCTGTCGCTCGGCCAAACCTGCCATCGCCCGCTGGAAAGCATGGGAATGCAGGTTGGCGATGCCCGGCAGGCGCCATCCGGCAGGAACGGCTTCGACAGGATTTCGTGACATGGCAGGCACCGCCGCAACCAGCGTGAATGGGAGTACGTTAGGCTACCGCGTCTTCTCGTGAAGGGCATCTTGATGGAAAGCTCGGATATCGCCTTGAGCAGCGCCATGGTTGGCGCCCTGGTTGCAATCGTGGGCGGCCTGATCGCCGTCTTTGCTGCATTGATGGCCGTGCGTTCTGCGAAGCGCAAGGCCGGGACCAAAGACAGTGGCAATGGTAGTCGCCGTAATGGCGATGGCGCTGGCAGCAGTAGTCCCAACAAGCCGGACAACTCGGGTGACGGCGACAGCGGTAGTAGTGGCGATAGCGGTGGTGACGGAGGCAGTGGTGGCGACTGAACGCTGGGACGGCCTCATCACCGGCGCTTCACTGGCCACGCTGGAAGGCGATGCCGGTTATGGCGCGATCACCGATGGCGCCCTGGCCTGGCATAACGGCCTCATCACCTGGGTGGGTCCCTGCAAGGATCTTCCCGGCTCCCCCGATGCACTCGCCTCCACGGTGATCGATGCCGAGGCCACGTGGATCACGCCCGGCCTGATCGATTGCCATACCCATGCCGTGTTTGCCGGGGATCGTTCCGGCGAATTCGAACAACGCCTGCAAGGCGCCAGTTACGAAGAGATTGCACGCAGCGGGGGCGGCATCGTGTCCACTGTTCGCGCCACCCGCGAAGCCAGCGAGGACGAATTGTTCCGGCAATCCTTGCCACGTGCACGCGCATTGTCGGCCGATGGCGTGACCACCCTGGAAATCAAGTCAGGCTATGGCCTCGATTTCGACAACGAACGCAAGATGCTGCGTGTCGCACGACGGCTGGGCGATGCACTGGGCATCGACATCCGCACCACCTTTCTGGGCGCGCATGCCCTGCCACCCGAATACACGGGCCGCGCCGACGACTACATCCAGGCAGTCTGCGAATGGTTGCCCCGCTTGCATGCCGAAGGCCTGGTCGACGCCGTGGATGCCTTCTGCGAACGCATCGGCTTCACTCTCACGCAAACACGCCGCGTCTTCGAATCCGCGCGCGCACTTGGACTTCCCGTGAAGCTGCATGCCGACCAGTTGAGTGATGGCGAAGGTGCCGCGCTGGTGGCGGAATTCGGCGGTTTGTCCGCCGACCACGTCGAGTACACCTCCCCCGGTGGCGTACGCGCCATGGCCGAAGCAGGCACGGTGGCGGTGTTGCTGCCCGGCGCCTTCCATGTGCTGCGGGAAACACGGCTTCCTCCCTTGGCGGAGTTCCGCATGCAAGGCGTGCCGATGGCCGTGGCAACCGATTGCAACCCCGGCACATCGCCCTTGCAGTCGCTGCGCCTGGCCATGTCGCTGGCCTGCACGCATTTCCACCTGACGCCGGAGGAAGCCCTGCGCGGCACCACGGTGAATGCGGCACAAGCCTTGGGGTTGCAGGACCGTGGAAGGCTCCGGGTTGGAATGCGCGCGGACTTCATCCAGTGGCGGATCACCCGGCCTGCCGAACTCGCCTATTGGCTGGGGGGCGATTGCGCCACGTCAGTGCATGCAGGCGGCAAGCGCATTGCCTAAATCCGTTGTTGAATCCGCTCAATGCAGGAAAGTCGCCGGTCACCCAGTATTCCGGCACATGATAAAAACGATTTACCACAAAAAAACCCGGCAGAAGCCGGGTTTTCATTTGCTGGAACCGGACTGCTCCGGTTCACTGCAGAAGCATCAGGCCTTGGCCACGACCTTCTTGGCCGGTGCCTTCTTGGCCGGTGCCTTGACCACGGTCTTCTTGCCCGCGGTGGCGGTGCCAGCCACGCCTGCCTTGGCTACGACGTGCTTGCGCGCGTTGCCATAGCTGGCGATGCTGCGCTTGCCCTTGCTGGTCTTGCGGTCACCCTTGCCCATTTACTTGACTCCTTGGAAATGCCTTAACGGTCCGCGCACCCTGCGCGGTTGCCTGCAAGGGAGGAATTCTACCTTGCGGCGGGGTCGGCAAGCCTAACATGGCAAGCTCAATGTGAGCAGGTGGCGTCGTGTACGTGGCCATGGTTGAGACGCAGATTGACCAGGTGCGCCAGACCCACCAGCATCCCGCCCAACGTCATCATCACGGCATGGGCCACCACGGAATCGTGTAGCGGCGGAGACAACATCCCCAGCCAGAGTGCCGCCAAACCGGCCAGCAACATGCCCAAGGCGCGGAACGTGCGGTGGCGGCGATAGCCCCAGATCAGGCTGAACAAGCCCAACAGGGTCACGAACAGCACGAAAGCCTGCTCCAGATCGTGGTTGTGGCCCACGCCGGCAAACAGTGTCCAGCCCACCAATGGTGCCAATGCCAGGAACAGGGGCATCAGCGCGCAATGGACCGCACACACCAGCGAACCGGTGGCACCGACGCGATCCAGCATTCTTCTTATCACGGCACTCATG
>JBQGFJ010000101.1:0-7141 GCA_052040085.1 Pseudoxanthomonas sp. | reverse complement strand
GGCGACGGCTGGCGACCGCGGCTGACCGATTTCGGCAGCAGCCGCCTGCTGCAACCGGAGCGGCTGGCCGAACTCGGCATCACCCGCCTTGGCATGACCGTGGATGCCACCGACGCGAATTCCGGCACGCCCCTGTACCTGGCACCGGAACTGGTCACCGGGCAAACCTCCACGGTGCGCAGCGACATCTACGCGCTTGGCGTGATCCTGTACCAGTGGCTGGTGGGCGACCTGCGCCGCCCGATGGCACCCGGCTGGGAGCGCGAGATCAATGATCCGCTGCTGGCCGAGGACATCGCCCTGGCCACCGACCACGATCCTTCGCGTCGCATCGCCGATGCAGCCGACCTGGCACGCCGCCTGCGCCGACTGCCCGAGCGCCGCGCCAAACGCGAGCAACATGAGGCTGATGAACGTGCCGCCGAAGCCTTGCGCCGGTCACTGGAACGCAATCGCGCACGACGCCCGTGGCTGGTCGCCGCGATGATCGTGCTGGGCGTGGGTGCCACCTGCACCACCCTGCTCTGGCGGCACAGCGAACGGCAGCGGCAGATTGCCCAGCAGCAAGTCGCGCGCGCCGAAGCCGTGGTGCGTTTCCTGGATCATTCACTGGGTGCGATCAGTACTGGCAACAGCGGCCACGGCAACAACGCCACCGTCCGGGAAATGCTGGAGTACGCCTCAGACCCCGGCAACGGATACCTGCCGGACGACCCGGAGGTGCGGGGCGACATCCACGCCCTGCTAGGGCGCTCCTGGCGCAACCTGGGGGACTCCGCGCGTGGTGTGGCCGAATACAGGACGGCCGTGCGCGGTTACGCACAGGCCTTCGGTGAGAACCACGAACTCACCCTGAGGACCCGCTATGCCCTGGTGCGCACGTTGACGTATGTGCAAACCGCACCTGCCTTCGCCGAAGCCGCCGCGTTGCTGGACGAAACCGATCGCCTGGCCGGCACGCGCTTGCAACAGGATGACGCGTTGGCATTGCAGGCGGCACTGGAGCGCGGCATCTTCCACCTGCGCCGGTTGCAAATGGAGCCTGCACTGCAAGCCCTGCACCGTGCCGACGGCTTGCAACGCAGAGTGGCAACGGACGATGCCGGCATCGCCGCCTTGATCCGCAGCAACATCGCCGATGCCCTGCGGCTTTCGGGAAAACCGGAGGAAAGCCTGGCCTGGCTGCGTGAGGCACAGAACGATCCATTGCTGGCTCCCGAACGCATTGGCGAAGTCAGCGTGGCGCTGCTGCAATCCGCTTCTGCCGAAGCGCTGCACGACATGGGCCGCCACGCCGAGGCGCTACCGCTTGCACAGGTGGCGGCGGAGGCAAGCCGGCAATTCCTTGGGCCCGACAACTATCTGGCACTGATCCAACTTTCCACGGTCGCCCGCCTGCATGCCGCCCTGGGCAACTGTCCAGCAGCACTGCCACTGGCCCGCAACGTGCACGAGCGCATGGCCTGGCAATTCGACGGGAACATGCAGGCCACCCTGATCGCAGCCGGCCAGTTGGGGGAAATCGAGCGCAATTGCGGCGATCGCGAAACCGGGCTGGCGCGTATCCGCGAAGCCGAATACGGCCTGCGCACGCACTTTGGCGAAGACAACATCGCCGCACAGGGCTTCCGCCGTTCACTGGCGCAGTCACTGATCGAGGAAGAACGCCAGCACGCGGCAATTGCGATTACCGGTGCGGGGGAGTGATTGCGGCCAAGAGCCTCTCCTGCAGGATGCGGCGCCATGCAGGAGAGACCTTCTCGGGGATCACTCCACCACGAAGGTGACGCGCATGTTCACCCGCCACTCGGTGATCGTGCCGTCCGGTCCTGTCACGACCTTGATGTCGTTGACCCATGCACCCTGGATGCCTTTCACGGTGCCGGCGATTTTCTTCAGGCCACCTTGCACGGCATCTTCCACGCTGACCTTGGACGAAGCACTCACTTCGATGATTTTCGCAACCGATGCCATGACATGTCTCCTTTGGAAATGACGGGATTCCCGATGGGAACCTGACGCTAGCGCACGCCGTGTTAAGCCCTTGCCACGAAGTGCTAGCATTTCCGCCAATGAATCCCGCCTCCAATCTCATCCTGGTCGGCCCTACCGGCGCCGGCAAGACATCGATCGGAAAACGCATCGCCGAGCGCTTCGGCCTGCGTTTCGTCGATGTCGACCAGGTCATCGTGGCAAAGGCAGGCGCCAGCATCCCATCCCTGTTCGAACACGTTGGCGAGGCCGGGTTCCGCGAGCGTGAATGTGCCGCGCTGGAACAGGTGCTGGCAGTGGGCGGACAACTGGTCTCCACCGGCGGAGGCGCGGTGCTGGATGCGGGCAACCGCGAGTTGATACGCCGGAGCGGCTACGTGATCCACCTGCGGGTCAGCGTTGAGGAACAGCTCAAACGATTGGGCCGCTGCACCAACCGCCCGCTGCTGCAACGCGAAGACCGCGAGCAGGCATTGCACGACATGACCCGCATCCGCGATCCGCTGTACGTCGAAGTCGCCGACCTGACCCTGGATACCGACCTGCTGACGCCGCCGGAAGCCACCGCACAGCTGACCCGGCAACTGATCATTCACTGGCAACGCATCGAGCGCCCCGCATGACCCCCTCCCTCCGCACCGTCGCCGTTGGCGGCGCCACGCCTTACACCATTGCCATCGCTCCCGGCTTGCTCTCGCAGGGAGAAGCACTGGCCGCGCACGTGCGTGGACGCCATGTGTTGCTGGTCAGTGACGCCATCGTGGCACCGCTGTATGCCGCCTCCGTCCAGCAGGCCCTGCTCGCCGCACGGCCCGATCTGCGCATTGGCACCTTCGTGCTGCCTGCGGGCGAGGAATCCAAGACGCTGGCGCATTTCGGCGACGCCATCGAAGCACTGGCGGCACTGGGCGCTACCCGGGATGCCTGCGTGTTTGCCCTTGGCGGTGGCGTGGTGGGTGATCTGGCCGGATTCGCCGCAGCCTGCTGGATGCGTGGCGTGGACTGCGTGCAATTGCCCACCACCCTGCTTTCCATGGTGGACTCCTCGGTGGGCGGCAAGACCGCGGTGGACATCCCGCAGGGCAAGAACCTGGTGGGCGCATTCCATCCGCCGCGCGCCGTATTCGCCGATACCGCCACCCTGGCCACCCTGCCGCCGCGCGAATTGCGCGCCGGACTGGCCGAAGTGATCAAGTACGGCGCCATCCGCGACGCACGCTTCTTCCACTGGCTGGAGCAAGAACGCACCGCCTTGCTGGCGGGCGATCCGGACACGCTGGCGCTGGCCATCGCCGCCAGTTGTGAACACAAGGCCGAAATCGTCGAACGCGACCCGCTGGAGAAGGGCGAACGCGCCCTGCTCAACCTGGGGCACACCTTCGGGCATGCCATCGAGACCGAACAGGGCTATGGCAGCCTCGGCAGCGACAACCTCAACCACGGCGAGGCGGTGGCAGTAGGCATGGTGCTGGCAGCGCGATTGTCGGCGGCACTGGACATGGCCCCCGGCGCCGATGCCGACCGGCTGGAAGCCCTGTTGCAGGCCTATGGCCTTCCCACCCGCCTGCCCGCTGGCCTGTCCCCCGAGGCCCTGCTGGCCCGCATGCGGCTGGACAAGAAAAACCTGGCCGGACGCCTGCGGCTGGTGCTGTGGCGGGGCATCGGCCAGGCCGAAGTGGTGCCCGACGTGGACGAATCCCGCGTGCTGGCAGTGCTCTCCGGCTAAAATAGCGCCATGCGCATCTTCCTCCAGCAACGCCCGGACACGGGCGAAGCGCCCCGCTACGTCCAGTTGACCCTGCAACCCGATCTGTTCGGGGGCTGGGAACTGCTGCGTGAAACCGGCCAGATCGGTGGCCGTGCCCAGCTGCGGCGCGAGCAATACCTGCTGCAGGACGAAGCAAACGCCGCGTTCGAAAAATCCCGCGACAGCCACGTCAAGCGCGGCTTCCAGATCATGTTCGCCCGTGGCGCCGACGCGCCCAAGTGAACTTCCACTTCGCTTTCCGGATTCATCCATGACTGCACTCCAGAACAATTCCGCTTCCAACGGCAGATTCCTGCGCGCCCTGCGCCGCCAGCCCGTGGACTGCACGCCGGTATGGCTGATGCGCCAGGCCGGCCGCTATTTGCCGGAGTACCGCGCCACCCGCAAGCAGGCCGGCAGCTTCCTGGCCATGGCGAAGAACCCGGACGTGGCCTGCGAAGTGACCCTGCAACCGCTGCGCCGCTACGACCTGGATGCCGCCATCCTGTTCTCCGACATCCTGACCATCCCCGATGCCATGGGCCTGGGCCTGTATTTCGTGGAAGGCGAAGGCCCGAAGTTCGAACGCACCGTGCGCAGCGCCGCGGATGCCGCCGCGCTGGGCGTACCGGACATGGAAACCGAGCTTCGCTACGTGATGGACGCGGTGCGCGTCATCCGTCGCGAACTGGATGACAAGGTGCCGCTGATCGGCTTCTCCGGCAGCCCGTGGACGCTGGCCTGCTACATGGTGGAAGGCGGCGGCAGCAAGGACTTCGCCCGCATCAAGGCGATGGCGCTCAACGACCCGGCCACCCTGCACCGGTTGCTGTCGGTCAACACCGATGCGGTGATTGCCTACCTGGCGGCGCAGCGTGCCGCTGGTGCGCAGGCCCTGCAGGTCTTCGATACCTGGGGCGGCGTGCTCAGCCCGGCGATGTACCGCGAATTCTCGCTGCCTTACCTGCAGCGCATTGCCACCGAACTGGACCGGGGCGAAGGCGAGGATCGCGCGCCGCTGATCCTGTTCGGCAAGGGCAACGCCGCGCACCTGGAAACACTGGCGGCTTCCGGCACCGATGCCGTGGGCGTCGACTGGCTGGTGGAACTGGGCGAAGCCGCCCGCCGCACGCAGGGCAAGGTGGCGTTGCAGGGCAACCTGGATCCAGCCACGTTGTATGGCTCGCCGGACGCGATACGCAGCGAGGTCCGCCACACCCTGGACAGCTACCGCGATGGCAACGGCGGTTCGCGCGAAGGACACGTGTTCAACCTGGGCCACGGCATGTCGCCCGACATGAATCCTGAACACGTTGCCGTGCTGGTGGACGCGGTGCACGAGTTCAGCGCACGATAATCACGGAATCACGGCCGCGCATGGTGCGTGGCCATTTGCCGGACCCGGGGAGTGGTCATGCAGTGTGTTCGCCCGCTGGTGCTGCCCATTTGCATCGCGATGCTCACCAGCATCCCGGGCCATGCATTGGCCGCGGACAAGCCGGCGACGGCCTTCGAGGTGGCTGGCGGCGATTTCCCCCTGCTGATCCGGCCAACCGGCGCCAAACCGGGCACTGATGCCGATGGGCGCCCCCTGTCCCCCGGCTGCGAATCCGTGCGTGCCAAGCGCGTGGATGAACTGTTCTTCCCATGGAACCGTGCCATCGGGCGCGTGCACATCGATTGCCAGCCCATGGATGCAGACGAGGAAAACGGGGCGGACGGCAACGGAGGAGCCCAGGCGCTGCCCGTGATCACTGCCACTGCCTATCTGCGTGCGGGCCACGTGCGCCTGGCAGGCCAGCCAGTGATCGAGATCCGGCTGATCGATTCCGGCTCATGGAGCGACCGCCAGTACGTCATCGCCAATCGTTTCGACAACGCCGTGGCGGCCCTGCAGCAGCATGTGGAGACACGTTGCCGGCAGCAGGCACGGCTGGCCGAACGCGAAGAAGAGGAAGATGCCTGCCGGATGATCGAGGCCATCGGTGCACGCTATCTGCCTACCCACGATCTTGGCGGTATCTGGCTGTATCCGGACCCGGATGACCCGAAGGTCACCCTGTACGCGGAAGTCTGGGCCGAGTGAGGCATGATGCAGTCGCTTGCGCGGCTGCACAGCCAAGACATGCGCTTACTCCGTCTGCAAACCGGGTGGCTGTCCAGTCACATCGTCGCCGTCACTGGCCAACACCGCCGCAATCGCGTTTGCCAACGCCTCGCCATCCAGCGGCTTCCTGAGGAAACCTGCAAAACCGGCTGATTTCGCCTGTGATTCAGCTTCCCCATCGGCGCGCGCAGTAATGGCCAACAAAGGCGCGCGGAAGCCCTGCACGCGCAGTTGCTTTGCCAGCGAGAAACCATCCAGCCCCGGCAGGTCCAGGTCCAGCAACGCGATATCGAACCCGTGGCCCGCCAGCATTCCCAAGGCTGCCAAGCCATGCGCTACATGCACCACCCGGTGGCCGCGCAATCGCAACATGCCGGTGATGACTTCCGCCACGGTTGCATCATCCTCCACCAACAGGATATGCAGTGCCCGTTCGCTCCCCACTGCAGCGCGATCCGCGACGATGGATTGCACGTGCCCCATGGCGGACCGCAACGGCAGGTCGACCGTGAAACGGGTACCCGCCCCTGGCACGCTTTCCACCTGGATCTGCCCGCCCATGGCCACGGTGAGCTCGCGGCAGATGGCCAAGCCCAAGCCGCTGCCACCATAACGCGCGGTTGTCTGCGCGCCTTCGGCCTGTTCGAAACGGCGGAACAATCGCTGGACCTGTTCTCCGCTCAAGCCCGGCCCGGTATCACTGACCCGCATGCGCACCAATCCACCGTCCGTCATGCCCACATGCAAGGCAACGCTGCCCTGTTCAGTGAACTTCACCGCATTGCCCAGCAGGTTGAGAAGGATTTGCCGGATCCGTACTGCATCCCCCCTCAACGCATGCGGCAGTTCCGGCGCCACGCCCACCTTGAACGCCAAGCCACGCTTCTCTGCCAATGGCCGGGTCAGCGCAGCCGTTTCCTGCACCAGCACACGCGGATCGAAATCCTGCGGCAGCAGTTCCAGCTTGCCTGCCTCGATGCGTGCCAGGTCCAGTGCATCGTTGACCAGCCGCAGCAGGTGATCGCCCGCATGCCGCAATGAATGGACATGGCTGCGTTGCGTTTCCTGCAAAGACGACTCAAGCAGCAGTTCGCTCATGCCCATCACGCCGGTAAGCGGCGTGCGCACTTCGTGGGCCAGGGTTGCCAAGAATCGTGTCTTCGCCATCGAGGCCTGTTCGGCAATATCGCGCTTGTGCTCGGCCAGTTGCCAGGCATTCACGCGCCGGAGCCGTTCGCGATAGGAAAGCGCCGCCAGTCCAAGCAACAGCGCACCCACCAGCACGAACAACAGGA
>JBQGFJ010000100.1:0-9013 GCA_052040085.1 Pseudoxanthomonas sp. | reverse complement strand
TACTTGCGCGCGGGCCGCCCCCCGGGGCCGGGCGGCGCCACCCTGGGGGGGGGGGGCGCCCCCACGCCCATGGACAGCCCGTTCCTGCGCCGCCCCGATCTACTGAAGTCGCTGGTACTGCACTGGCAACGGCATCCATCGATGTCGTATCTGTTCTCCGGCATGTTCATTGGCCCCACCAGCCAGGCACCGCGTTTCGACGAAGCACGCCACGACAGCCTGTACGAACTGGACATCGCGTTGGCGCAGGTTCCTGCGCCCGGCCAGGGCGAAGCGCCGCTCCCGTGGTTGGTGGACCGCCTGTTCCGCAACCTGCTGGTGGACGTGACCGGCAATACCCATCGCAGTGAAATCTGCATCGACAAGCTGTTCTCGCCGGATGGCCCAACCGGCCGACTGGGACTGGTGGAATTCCGCGGCTTCGAGATGCCGCCCAATGCCCGCATGAGCCTGGCCCAGCAATTGCTGGTGAGGGCGTTGATTGCGCGCTATTGGCGCGAACCGCTGGACGGCGGCTTCGTGCGCTGGGGCACCACGCTGCATGACCGCTTCATGTTGCCGCACCACGTCTGGCAGGACTTCCTCGACGTGCTGGACGACCTCAATCGCCACGGTTTCCCGGTACGCCCGGAGTGGTTCGCCGCGCAACTGGAATTCCGCTTCCCGTTCTGCGGACAGGTGCAATACGGCGACGTGCATCTGGAACTGCGGCAGGCACTGGAGCCTTGGCATGTACTCGGCGAACAAGGGGCGATTGGCGGCACCGTGCGTTACGTCGACTCCTCGGTGGAACGCCTGCAGGTGAAACTGGAAGGCTGGAATCCAGCCCGGCATGCCGTCGCCTGCAACGGCCGCGAAGTGCCACTGACCGCCACCGGCACCGCCGGCCAGGCCGTGGCCGGCGTGCGCTACAAGGCCTGGCAACCGGCCAGCGGCATGCATCCAGCATTGCCGGTGGACACGCCGCTGGTATTCGATCTGTACGACCGCTGGAGCGGACGCGCACTCGGTGGCTGCACATACCACGTCGCCCATCCGGGCGGGCGCAACTACGACACCTTCCCGGTCAACGGCAACGAAGCCGAAGCCCGGCGGCTGGCACGCTTCCAGGCGAATGGACACACACCGGGCGCATACCCATTACAAACAGAAAGACCCTCGCCGGAATTTCCGCATACGCTGGACCTGCGCAGGCGTCGGTGATTTCGGCACAGGAATGGATCCCGGCAACATCAGGGCTTCGAAAGCGCCACGAACAAGGCCAGGTGCACGCACACGAACAGCCATGGAACCACTTGCCGCACCGTGCGAATCCTGATGTACGTGCGTTTCTGTGCGAGTTTCGCGTGCCACTCCGAAGTGAATGGCTTGAGGGGAAGGAAGGCTTCCATCTTCTGCAAGGTCTCCAACTGGGCGACACTCCATTGCGCAATCGAACGCAACGTCACGTACCACAGCAGGCATATGGCCACCGCGGGCAACAACAGCAGTGCAACGGCAGGCCCTTGCAGCAGGATGGCATCGCCCCTTCCTGCAAATGCCAGCGCGGTCACCACCGCGGTGTTCACCGTCAGGAAGAAATTATTCGTCCTGTCATGCCGGGCCTGCTCCCCGGTCCAGTGGTCCGCATAGATGCGATATTGCTCGAGCAGGTGCGACCGGTACTGGTCGGTGCTGCCGTACTGTTCCTGCGGGATTCCTGGTTCCATGGCGTCGTGGGTTTCGTGGCCGGTATCCGGCCAGTCTATGTGACCCGGCCATCCGCAGGAATGGCGCCCGCGCCTGCTAGGGCATAATCCTTCCGATGTCCGCACTCCCCACCCCACCTGCAGCTGCCGACGGCCTGCTTTCGCACTACCGCGCACTGGCCGGTGGCGTGGATGAAATGCTGTCCGATGGCGGCCAGCTGCGGCCGGTGTGGCGCAATTTCGTGGCGTTGCTGGAAAGGCTCCCGGCAGGCGAGCTGACCGCACGCTTCGCACGCGCGCACCAGTACATGAAGGATGCGGGGGTGTACTACCGCGTCTACGGCGAAGGCAACACCAAGGAACGTGCATGGCCCTTGGCGCCGGTGCCGGTGCTGATCGACGAAAGCGAATGGCAGAAGATCAGCGAAGGACTGGTACAGCGTGCGGAACTGCTTGAACGCGTGGCGGCCGACCTGCACGGCCCGCACCAACTGGTACGTGATGGATTGATCCCGCCGGAACTGATCGCGGCCAATCCGGAATTCCATCGTCCGCTGGTCGGCATCAAGCCCCGCAACGGCCATTTCCTGCATTTCTGCGCCTTCGAACTCGGGCGCGGCCCGGATGGACGCTGGTGGGTATTGGGTGACCGCACCCAAGCGCCTTCGGGCGCAGGCTTCGCGCTGGAGAACCGGGTCGCCACCATGCGCGCCTTCCCGGACCTGCCCGACGGCATCCACCTGCATCGTCTGGCCGGTTTCTTCCGCCGCTTCCGTGATGCCTTGGTGGCACTGGCCGACGATCCTGCCGCCGGCGTGGCGATCCTCTCGCCCGGCCCGGGCAACGAGACCTACTACGAACACGCCTGGATCGCGCGCTACCTGGGCATCCTGTTGCTGGAAGGCGAAGACCTGACCGTGCGCGATGGCCGTCTGCTGGTGCGCACGGTCTCCGGCCTGCAACCCATCGGCGTGTTGTGGCGTCGCCTGGATGCCGCCTTCATGGATCCGCTGGAACTGCGGCCGGACTCCTGGATCGGCACGCCCGGCATGGTGGGTGCGCTGCGCAGCGGCAGCGTATCGGTGGTGAATGCCCCCGGCGCCGGACTGCTGGAAACACGCGCGCTGCTCGCCTTCCTGCCCCGCATCTGCCAGGCACTGGATGGTTGCGACCTGCAATTGCCGGGCATTGCCACCTGGTGGTGCGGACAGGCGGCGGAGCGCGACCATGTCGTCGAGCACCTGGAACGGATGATGATCGGGCCGGCCCTGTCCACGCGCCTGCCCTACGAAGATCCGCAATCCACCCTGCTCGGTGCACGGCTGGATCCGGACGAACGCTGGCAACTGCTGCAACGGCTACAGCATGACCCGCAGCACTGGGTCGCGCAGGAAGCGGTGACGCTTTCCACCACGCCCACCCACATCGATGGCCGGCTGGAACCGCGCCCCTTCGTGTTGCGCGCCTTTGCTGCACGCACCCGCGAAGGCTGGCAGGTGATGCCGGGCGGTTTCGCCCGCATCGGCGCACAGGCCGATACGCGCGCCATCGCCATGCAACGCGGCGGGCAAGCCGCCGATGTCTGGGTGGTCAGCTCCAAACCCGTCAGTCGCGACACCTTGCTCGCGCCCGGCCATGCCGTGCGCAAGCGCCAGACCATCAGCCCGCTGCCCAGCCGCGCCGCCGAAAACCTGCTCTGGCTGGGCCGCTACACCGAACGCAGCGAAGCACTGACCCGCATCCTGCGCGCCTACCATGTGCGCCTGGCCGAAAACCTCAGCCATCCTCCCGCCGTGCTGGACACGCTGGTCACGCACCTGGCAACCGCCGACATCGATGTGGCCCAAGCCATCCCCGATGGACTGCTGCAATGCCTGGAAGGCGCCACCGCCAGTGCCGGCCGCATCCGCGACCGCTTCTCGCCCGACGGCTGGATGGCGTTGTACGACCTCTCCAAGACCGCGCGCCGTTTCGCCGAACAGGTCGGCCCGGGCGACGATGCCAGCCGCGCCATCACCGTGCTGCTGCGCAAGCTCGCAGGCTTCTCCGGACTGCTGCACGAGAACCTGTACCGCTCCACCGGGTGGCGCTTCCTGGAAATCGGGCGCCGCATCGAACGTGGCATCCAGACCGCGCAATTGCTGGCCCTGCTGGACCACGAAGACGCCCCTGCCGGCCTGCAACAGGCATTGCTGGAAATCGGCGACAGCGTCATGACCCATCGCAACCGCTATGGCGTGGATGCCGGTTCGCACAGCGTGATCGACCTGCTGGCGCTGGACCCGCTGAACCCGCGTTCGGTGCTGTTCCAGGTGGAAGCACTGAAGACCGAGTTCGCCCACCTGCCCGAGCGCGGCGGCAGCGAAACACTCTCCACGTTCTCGCGCGAGGCATTGCGCCTGCACACCGAGCTTTCCATCTGCGACGCCTCCGACCTGGTGCCTGACGACCTGGTGCGGCTGGCCGATCACATTGCCGGCCTGTACGACCGGATCGCATTGACCTACTTCGGCTGATCCATGCGCTACGACATCCGCCTGCGCTTGCGCTACGACTACGAAAACCCGGTGGCCGGTGGACGCCACCTGGTACGCGTCATCCCGCGCGACTTGCCCGGCGCGCAACAGGTACTGGAGTCACGCTTGCGCTATGACCCGGCACCGGATGAGCGCACCGGTTTCACCGATTTTTTCGGCAACCACATCAGCGCCATCGCATTGCATGCGTCCCACCAGACACTGGAAGTGGACATGCAGGCGCGCATGCAGGTCGAACGCATCCCGCCCGGGCTGGACCTGTCCCCGGACATGGAAACGCTGCGGCTGGAACTGGCCAGCGTGCGTTCATTGCGGGCCGACTCCCCCAGCCACTTCCTGCCGGAAAGCCCGCACGTGCCGCTGCTGGGACGAATCACCGAATACGCCAGCGAAAGCCTGCGTGCCACGTCCACCGTATTGGCGGCAGCCCAGCACCTGGGCCAGCGCCTGCGCGAGGATTTCGACTACGACCCGGAAGCCACCGAAGTCGACACGCCCGTGGCGGAAGCCTTCGACATGCGTGCCGGGGTCTGCCAGGACTTCAGCCACATCATGATTGCCGGTCTGCGCGGCCTGGGCATTCCGGCCGGTTATGTCAGCGGCTTCCTGCGCACCATCCCGCCCGCCGGCAAAGAACGCCTGGAGGGTGCCGATGCCACGCATGCCTGGGTGCGCGTCTGGTGCGGCCTGCAACTGGGCTGGCAGGAATTCGATCCCACCAATGCCATCCCCGCCGGCAACGACCACATCACCATCAGCCACGGCCGTGACTACGGCGATGTATCGCCCATCAGCGGCGTACTGAAAACCTCCGGCGCCCATGAAGCCACCCAGGCCGTGGACGTGATCCCGCTGGACTGAAACAAAACAACCGGCTCAGCGCGATGCATCGGTACGCGGACCGGTGGCAATCCACGCCGTGGTCAACAACAGCCACTGCATCACCAGATTGAACCACAGCATCAGGCCGATGATCACCGCAAAACCCGCCATCAGCGGGTTGTTGCCCGCGCCACTCGCCAATTCGGCACCCAGGAATTTGAGCGCCGCGAAACCGACGGCGCCGAGGAGTGCCGCGCGCAGTACCACGCGATTGCCCACCGGGATGCGCGACTGCATGCGGAACAACATGAAGAACACCAGCACGTCGATCAACAGCGCCACCACCAGGCCCAGGACCACCAGCGTCCAGCCCCAGGTATGGGCATTGTCCGGATCCAGCCATGTCGCCATCAGGCCCAAGGCGTGCGTGCTGATCACCGAAAACGCCGCCGACAGGATCATCAGCACGCCCAGCGCGAAAATCAGCGCCACGTCGATCAGCCGCATCAGCAGGAAACCGCGATCCTTGCGCGGCAAGCCGAAGATGGTCCGCACGCCATCACGGAAACTGCGCAGCCAGCCACTGGCCGTGAAGGTCAGGATGCCCAGCACGATCAAGCCGCTGATGCCCAGCACCTGCACGTCGAACAATGCATCCACGTTCACCGCACCACCGGAGCCGGTATCGATCAGGCCAGGGATGGTGCTCGACAGACCTTCCACCACCGCATCACGCAACAGCGGCGAGGACTCGAACACGATGCCGAAGATGGTGAAGAACACATAGATGGCCGCGAATACCGAGAACACCGCGGAGAACGACATCCCCCGCGCCAGCAAAGGCCCCCGGCTCTCCAGATAAAGCGCCAGCGTCCGCCCCGGACGGGTGGACCACCACCACGCATGCACGCGTTCGATGATCGCGATCATGCGAAGCCACCCTGCTGGATATCCTGCTGGTTCCGCCTTTGCCGTGCTGTTTCCGTGGCCACGCTCATTTCCGTCGTGCAATCCCGTTGTCGATTCTGGACGTTCCTGCACGGCCTGAACAGCTATCCATACTGATCAAGCAGAGGACACACTGCCCCGACAACGTTGCATGCAAACAATGCACTCATGCACAGGCAAAGAAAAACCCCGCCTTGCGGCGGGGTTTTCCGGTGCAGCAATCAAACAGATGGGCTGGATCAGAAATCCATGCCGCCCATGCCACCCATGCCGCCGCCGCCCGGCATTGCCGGCTCGTCCTTCTTCGGCAGCTCGGCCACCATGGCTTCGGTGGTGATCATCAGGCCGGCGATCGAGGCCGCGTTCTGCAGGGCGGAACGGGTGACCTTGGTCGGGTCCAGGATGCCGAACGCAATCATGTCGCCGTATTCACCGGTTGCCGCGTTGTAACCGAAGTTGCCCGAACCGTCCTTGACGGCATTCAGCACGACGCTCGGCTCTTCACCGCAGTTGGTGACGATTTCGCGCAGCGGGGCTTCCATGGCACGCAGGGCAATCACGATGCCGTGGTTCTGGTCTTCGTTCGCGCCCTTCAGGTTGCCGATGGCCTGCAACGCACGCACCAGTGCCACGCCGCCGCCCGGAACCACGCCTTCTTCCACCGCCGCACGCGTAGCGTGCAGGGCGTCTTCGACGCGTGCCTTCTTTTCCTTCATTTCGATTTCGGTGGAAGCACCCACCTTGATCACTGCCACGCCGCCGGCCAGCTTGGCCACGCGCTCCTGCAGCTTCTCGCGATCGTAGTCCGAAGAGGTCTCTTCGATCTGCGCCTTGATCTGCTTGATGCGGGATTCGATGGCGGAAGTGTCGCCAGCGCCGTCGATGATGGTGGTGTTTTCCTTGGAAACCTGGATCTTCTTGGCGCGGCCCAGGTCGTTGATGGTGGCCTTCTCCAGCGACAGGCCCACTTCCTCGGAGATCACGGTGCCGCCGGTCAGCACGGCCATGTCTTCCAGCATCGCCTTGCGACGGTCACCGAAGCCCGGGGCCTTCACGGCAACGACCTTGACGATGCCGCGGATGGTGTTGACCACCAGGGTGGCCAGCGCTTCGCCTTCCACTTCCTCGGCCACGATCAACAGCGGCTTGCCGGCCTTGGCCACGCCTTCCAGCACGGGCAGCAGGTCACGCACGTTGGAGACCTTCTTGTCGTGCAGCAGGATGAACGGGTCATCCAGGTCGGCGGTCTGCGATTGCTGGTTGTTGATGAAGTACGGCGACAGGTAGCCGCGGTCGAACTGCATGCCCTCGACCACGTCCAGCTCGTTCTCCAGGCCCGAGCCTTCCTCGACGGTGATCACGCCTTCCTTGCCCACCTTCTTCATCGCTTCGGCAATGATGTTGCCGATGGATTCGTCGGAGTTGGCGGAGATGGTGCCCACCTGGGCAATGGCCTTGTCGTCGGCGGTCGGCTTGGAGAGCTTCTTCAGCTCTTCAACCGCAGCCTTCACGGCCTGGTCGATGCCGCGCTTCAGGTCCATCGGGTTCATGCCGGCGGCAACGGCCTTGCTGCCTTCGCGGATGAAGGCCTGGGCCAGCACGGTGGCGGTGGTGGTGCCGTCGCCGGCGTTGTCGGAGGTCTTGGAAGCGACTTCCTTCACCATCTGCGCGCCCATGTTCTCGAACTTGTCAGCCAGTTCGATTTCCTTGGCGACGGACACGCCGTCCTTGGTGATGGTGGGAGCGCCGTAGCTCTTCTCGAGCACGACATTGCGGCCCTTCGGGCCGAGAGTGGCCTTGACGGCATTGGCGAGCACATTGACGCCGCGCACCATCTTGGAGCGCGCGTCTTCGCCGAAACGGATTTCCTTGGCAGCCATTGCAATTACCTCAATTCAAAATGTTCGTGTGTATGGATTCAGCGACGCGGCGATCAGCCGAGGATCGCGAAGATGTCGTCTTCCTTCACCACCAGGTAGTCGGCGCCGTCCAGCTTCACTTCGGTGCCGCTGTACTTGCCGAACAACACGGTGTCGCCGACCTTGACCTTGGGGGCACGCACGTTGCCGTTGTCCAGCACCTTGCCCTCGCCCACAGCGATGACGTTGCCCTTGATGGGCTTCTCGGTGGCGGAGTCCGGAATCACGATGCCGCCGGCGGACAGCTTCTCTTCTTCGACGCGCTTGATGACGACACGGTCGTACAGGGGCTTGATATTGCTCATTTCAATCCTCTTCAAGTGATTGATTGGGTTGGAAATTGGGTGGCGATGTTAGCACTCGATGATAGAGAGTGCCAGCAACACTGGCGTGAAAACCCGGCAACGCCGGGATGACCGGGATATGGGGGGCGCAAAGGGCCTTTCAAGGCCCGGGATGCGAATTCCGGCCCGGACGGCGAACTCCCCGTCCGTTGCCGGTCACGGCAGGGACTAGTTGCCGGACAACTCGGCCCGCCTGCGCTCGTCCAGGTAATCCCCGAGACGCTTGACGTCCTCCGGTGCCCAGTCGTCGATGCCGGTGGCCTGCAGCCAGGCCGCCATGTAGTGGGACGGCGAGTACACGTGCCCGAAACCCATCGGCGCGCCCATGGACAGGGACATGTCCATGGCCGTCTGGGTCATGGTCACCAGCGGATACCAGCGCATGGACGGCGATATATCCGGCGGCAGCGGCGCCTTCAGCCACTCCGGCTCCGTGAGGAATCCGCTGGGCTCGAAGAACGTCACCGCATCGCTGCCGTATTGCAGGTAGACAACCCGCATGGGGCCCCACGGCGCATAGTCGCCGTCACCCAGCCCGTCCTGGTTCATGAAGCGCACGAAGGAGCCATCACGGAATTCGGGGCGCCAGATCGGCGAACCCGGATTGCGCGTGCGGGTGGCCGCGGCCCATTGCGGGGTGGAGAACGGCGGACCGCTCCACACTGCGCCCTGGATGGGGGCATCCAGCAATTCGACCCTCTCGACCGAGCGCTCCGCGTTGACGGCACCCAGGCTGAGTCCATGCAAGTACAACT
>JBQGFJ010000099.1:0-14962 GCA_052040085.1 Pseudoxanthomonas sp. | reverse complement strand
TCCGGCGCTTCCTCCGGAACACCAGCGCTTGTGGCAAGCCCTGGGGCATGACCCAACCCCTATGGATTCGCTGGTGGAGCGCACCGGATTGACGGTTGCCGAACTGTCCTCCATGCTGCTCTCCATGGAACTGGATGGACGGGTGGCGGTCGAACATGGCCGCTACACACGAAAGCCTTAGTTTCTCCACCTCCACAGCGTCACGAGACGCAGGCCGAGGGCAATGAAAGAGAGCATCCTGGACGTACTTCTATACCTGTTCGAACACTATTTCACCGAAGATGCGGACCCGGTCCGCGACCGCGACTCTCTCCAGAACGGCCTGATCCAGGCCGGCTTCAGCCCCACCGAGATCAACAAGGCGTTTGACTGGCTGGACGCACTGGCGGAACAACGGCCGGTGGCCGGCGAACCGCGCCAGAACGGCCCGACCCGGGTCTACCACGGACCGGAGCTGGAAAAGCTGGACGTGGAGTGCCGGGGCTTCCTGCTGTTCCTTGAGCAGCACGGCATCCTGGACGCCGACCAGCGCGAACTGGTGCTGGACCGCGCCATGGCCCTGGACCAGGACGAGTTGGACCTGGACGACCTGAAGTGGGTCGTGCTGATGGTGCTCTTCAACCAACCGGGTTCCGAGGCAGCCTATGCCTGGATGGAAACCCAGATGTTCGATGACGAGCCCGAACCGGTGCATTGATCCACCCGCCTGCCGTCCACCACCATGGCAGGCACTTCAGGTTTCCCACCCATGAATCCCGGAACCGCCAGGCATTGCCAGCGGTTCCTTTTTTCTACCCCACACCCGCAGGTATCCAATGTCGGACTGGTACTACGCCACAGGCAGTCAGCAACACGGTCCTCTCTCCGCCGAAGACCTGGCCTCCCTGCTGCGCTCGGGCCAGATCAACCGGGAAACCCGTATCTGGCGCGAAGGCATGTCTGAGTGGCGCCCGCTGCATGAGCGCTCCGGCGAACTGGGCTTGGGCGAGATATCTGCATCCGGACCACCCCCTATTCCGTTCCGCGCTGCATCCGCACAGCCGGCCATGGCCGCTCCCGTGAAGAAAACCGGCCTGTCAGGCGGCATGATCACGCTGATCGTGATCGCCGTCGCAGCCATTCCCGCCTTGATGGTCATGGCCATCCTCGCCGCCATCGCCATTCCCGCTTACCAGGATTACGTGGTGCGCTCGAAAGTGCTTGATGCCAGCACCGTCGGCGCCCAGTTCAAGTCGCACATCGCGGAATTCCGTGAACAAAGTGGCAATTGCCCTGGCGACGAAGACATGGCGGACGCCCTTCGCAGTGGTTATTCCAGCGCCCATGTTTCATCCGTCGCCTTCGGTGAATTCGATGACGGCAACTGCGGGATCGAACTGCACCTGGATGCAACCGGCAACGCCGCCGTGGACGGCTTGCGGCTGTGGTTCGATTACGACCCCGGGACGCAGGAGTGGACCTGCAGCTCGGAAGTCGCGGACCGTCACCTCCCGATCAACTGCCAAGGCTGACCCACACCCGCCGGAACCCCAGATTCCGCTTTGCCTCACGTGGCGCATGGGTTAACGTTGGCCGCCACTACAACGCTTGCAAAGGGGAAATCCCGAAATGTCCGTCTGGTACTACGCTGGCGCCGACCGCCAGCAGCAGGGACCGTTGTCTTCCGAGGATCTTGCCCGCCTGTTCCACCAGGGCTCGATCCGGCTGGACACCCTGGTCTGGCGTGAAGGACAGGCCGAATGGCAGCCACTGCGCGACTTCAGTGACGAACTGAGCCTGCACCAGCCTTCCAGCGAACATTTCTATACGGTGGCCGCCCCGCAACCACAGGCTCCGGTGGCGAACGACGCCCTGCCTGTTGGCGCAACAGCCCCCCCGGACCTATCGCCTTACGCGCCTCCCGCCGCGCCGGTGTACACCAGTGCCACGGTGGTACATGACGGCGACGTGGTCCTGGCCGGTTTCTGGAAGCGCCTTGCCGCATCGATCATCGACGGCATCGTGATGACCGTGGCCATGCTGATAGTGCTGGCCGTGGGGTTCGCGGTACTGGGTGGCTTCGGCGCCTTTTCCGGCGGCATGCAATCGTCCGACGTGATGACCGGCGCGCTGGGCCTGTTCTTCATCCTCGGCGTCTACGTGATACCCATCATCCTGCAGGCCATCTACTACACCTGGATGCACGCCTCCGGCTCGCAGGCCACGCTGGGCAAGATGGCGGTGGGCATCAAGGTCACTCGTGGCGACGGTACACCGCTGGCCATGGGCCGCAGCTTCGGGCGATGGGCCGCTTACTTCTTCTTCAATCTGGCCAGTTGCGGCATCGCGACCGTGGTCTCCGCCTTCATGGTGGGCCTGACCGAGCGCAAGCAGGGCCTGCACGACATGGTGGCCGATACCCTGGTGGTGGATCGCTGGGCCTTCACCGCCCACCCGGAACGCCAACGCGAGGAGCTGGGCGGGGTAACCATTGCGGTCATCGCGCTTGGCATCCTGCTGGGACTGGGCTATTTCGCCCTGTTGTTCTTTGCTGGCGTGATGGCTGGCATGAACAGCTGACGCAGGCCGCAAAACCGGGGCGCGGTTGCGCCCCATGCTTGACATCGCCCCCCCCGGCATGATTCCACTAGATATAGGAACACCCCCCGACGCCCGGAGCCCTGCCCCGGGCGTCGGCTTCTACGGAAAGCCCTCCACCCCGGAGGAGCCTCAAAAAGTACCCACGACATGCCCAAGCACCTGCTCATCGTCGAATCGCCCGCCAAGGCCAAGACGATCAACAAATACCTCGGCAAGGACTTCACCGTCCTGGCTTCGTACGGGCATGTGCGCGATCTGGTGCCGAAGGAAGGCGCCGTGGACCCGGACAACGACTTCCGGATGCGTTACGAGCTGATCGACAAGAACGAGAAGCACGTGGACGCCATTGCCAAGGCTGCCAAGGGCGCCGACGGTATCTATCTGGCCACCGACCCGGACCGCGAGGGCGAGGCAATCAGCTGGCACATCGCGGAGATCCTGCGCGAACGTGGCCTGCTGGACGGACGCGACCTGCAGCGCGTGGTGTTCACCGAAATCACGCCACGCGCCATCAAGGAGGCCATGAACCAGCCGCGCAGCATCGCCGAACCCCTGGTCGATGCGCAGCAGGCACGCCGCGCCCTGGACTACCTGGTGGGCTTCAACCTGTCGCCGGTGCTCTGGCGCAAGATCCAGGCCGGCCTGTCCGCCGGCCGCGTGCAATCGCCCGCGCTGCGCATGATCGTGGAGCGCGAGGAAGAGATCGAAGCGTTCAAGAAGGAAGAGTACTGGACCATTGGCGCCGACGTGGCGCACCCTTCGCAACCCTTCGCCGCCAAACTGGCCAAGCTGGACGGGCAGAAATTCGAACAATTCACCATCACCGATGGCGAGACTGCCGAAGCCGCCCGCATGCGCATCCAGCAAGCCGCACAAGGCTCGCTGCATGTCACCGACGTCACCAGCAAGGAACGCAAGCGCCGTCCCTCGCCACCGTTCACCACCTCCACGCTGCAACAGGAAGCCTCGCGCAAGCTGGGTTTCACCACCCGCAAGACCATGCAGGTCGCGCAGAAGCTGTACGAAGGCGTGACCATCGGCGACGAAGGCACGGTGGGCCTGATCAGCTACATGCGTACCGACTCGGTCAGCCTGTCGGCCGAAGCACTGTCGGAGATCCGCGACGTCATCGCCCGCGATTACGGTACCCAGTCGGTACCGGACAAGCCGAACTTCTACCAGACCAAATCCAAGAACGCGCAGGAAGCGCACGAGGCGGTGCGCCCCACTTCCGCCCTGCGCACGCCGGCACAGGTGTCCCGCTTCCTCAGCGACGACGAACGCAAGCTCTACGAACTGGTGTGGAAGCGTGCGGTCGCCTCGCAGATGATCCCGGCCACGTTGAACACCGTCAGCGTGGACCTGGCCGCCGGATCCGAACACTCCTTCCGCGCCTCCGGCACCACCGTGGTGGTGGCTGGCTTCCTTGCCGTGTACGAGGAGGGCAAGGACAGCAAGAACAAGGATGACGATGACGAAGGCCGCAAACTGCCCCCCATGAAACTGGGCGACCGCGTGCCGCTGGACCGCATCCACGCCGACCAGCACTTCACCCAGCCGCCACCGCGCTTCACCGAAGCCGCACTGGTCAAGGCGCTGGAGGAATACGGCATCGGCCGGCCGTCCACCTATGCCTCGATCATCGCCACGTTGCAGTTCCGCAAATACGTGGAGATGGAAGGCCGCAGTTTCCGCCCGAGCGACGTGGGCCGTGCGGTATCCAAGTTCCTCAGCAACCATTTCCCGCAGTACGTCGACTACGACTTCACCGCCAACCTCGAAGACGAGCTGGATGCGGTGAGCCGTGGCGAGGAAGCGTGGGTGCCACTGATGGAGAAATTCTGGGGCCCGTTCAAGGAACTGGTGGACGACAAGAAGGCGTCACTGGACAAAACCGATGCCGGCAGCGTGCGCGTGTTGGGTGAAGACCCCGCGTCAGGCCGCCAGATCAGTGCACGCATCGGCAAGTTCGGCCCACTGGTACAGATCGGCACGGTCGAGGACGAGGACAAGCCGAAGTTCGCTTCGCTGCAGCCGGGGCAAAGCATCTACTCCATCACCATGGAAGAAGCGCTCAAGCTGTTCGACATGCCGCGCGAGCTGGGTGAAAGCAATGGCGAAACGGTCAGCGTCGGCATTGGCCGCTTCGGTCCGTTCGCCAAGCGCGGCAGCGTGTATGCATCACTGAAGAAAGAAGACGATCCGTACAAGATCGATCTGGCCCGCGCCGTGTTCCTGATCGAGGAAAAGGAAGAGATTGCGCGCAACCGGATCATCAAGGAATTCCCGGGCAGCGACATCCAGGTGCTCAATGGCCGTTTCGGACCGTACATCAGCGACGGCAAGCTCAACGGCAAGATTCCCAAGGACCGCGAACCGGCATCGTTGACGCTGGAAGACGTGACCCGCTTGATGGAAGAAACCGGCAAGCCCGCACGTCGCGGCTTCGGGGCCAAGAAGACCGCCGCCAAGAAGACGGCAGTGAAAAAGGAAGCGGCGCCCAAGAAGGCCGTGGCGAAAAAGGCGCCCGCCAAGAAAGCTGTGGCCAAAAAGGCGCCGGCGAAGAAAGCCGCGAAAAATACCGCCCGCCCGCTTTCCGCGGACATCGAACCCGCCAAGCCCCTGGTCACGCCTGCGAAGTTCGAACCCGGCAAGAAGCGCGTGGTCAAGAAAGCCGATGCGGATGATGCACCGTTCTGACCACGACAGGCCGGCCCAGCCACTGATGCTGTGCCGTCCACCCGCATGACCACGCCACTCACGGCCAGCGACGCCGCTCGCCTGCTCAAGCAGGGTGGCGTGATCGCTTACCCCACCGAAGCCGTGTGGGGCCTGGGCTGCGACCCCTTCAACGAAACAGCCGTGCACCGCCTGCTGGCCATCAAACAGCGTCCCGTGGACAAGGGACTGATCCTGATTGCCAGCCAGTTCACCTCATTGCGCCCGTTGCTGGAAGTAGATGCACTGCCCCCGTCGCGCCTCGCCGATGTGCTGGCCACTTGGCCCGGACCCCATACCTGGACCTTCCCGGCCAGCCCGCAAGCCCCTTCCTGGATCACCGGTCAGCACACCAGCCTGGCCGTACGGGTCAGCGACCACCCCGACGTGATTGCCTTGTGCGAAGCCTTCGGTGGGCCACTGGTCTCCACCAGCGCCAATTCAACCGGGTATCCGCCAGCCCGCCTGCGCGGGGCCCTTGAGCCGGGACTGCTGGCACAACTGGATGGCGTGATGGAGGGCGAAACCGGCGGACTGGAGCGCCCAACCCCGATTCGCAACGCCATGACCGGCGAGCATTACCGCGACTGAACCCCGGTAGCCACCGCTTTCCGATACCACCCGGATGCGCGCAAGATGGCGATATGCACCTTTCCCGCCTCCTGCTGCTGACTGCTGCCTTGGGCATCTTCGCGACGAAGCAAGCCGCCGCCCAGGACGTCACGCTTTACCGCTGCGTCGCTGGCAATGGCAACGTCTCCCTGCAGGATTCGCCCTGCCCGCCAGGCCAGTCGCAGGAAGTACGCAGCATGCAGCGGCCCCGCGATCCGCCACCGCCCCTCGTCACGCCTGCGCCTGCAACACCCCCGGCGGCAGCCACGCCAACGGCACCCGTCACGCACATCGTGTACCGGAACGCACCCCGGCCGATGTACGAATGCATCGATCCCGAAGGCCAGCGCTACACCAGCGACAACGACGAAGGCAATCCGCGCTGGGTACCTTCGTGGACGTGGGCGCCCGCCATCTGGCCACGCCCCGGCAACAGACCCACGCAACCACGTCCCCCGCGCCCTCCTGTGCCAGGCCAGCCTGTACCACCTTCGCATCCGCGCCCTCCCGGCTCCTCGGCACACGGCGTCATCCTGCCTGCCGGCGGCACCTGGGTTCGCGATGAGTGCCAGCGGCTTTCACAGCGCGACATCTGCGCACGACTCTCCGACCGGCGTTACGACATCCTGCGTCGCTACCACAGCGCGACGCAGAGCGAACGCCGGCAACTGGACAGAGAACAAGAGGATATCGATTCGCGCATGGCCAACGATTGCGGCAGACTCTGATCCATGCGCAAGAACTTCCCCATGTTTCTCCTGTTGCTGTCCGTGCCTGCTTTCCAGGCGTTTGCGCAGGACACGGTGATCTATCGCTGCACCGATGCACAGGGCGAGCTCAGCATCCAGAACATGCCCTGCGCCAAGGGCTCACGCGAGGAAAAAAGAACCGTCAGCGCCATTCCTTCGCTGCCTGCGCCACTGCCGCAAGTCCCGACAGCATCCGCAACACCTGCCATCGCCGAACCGGTGACAGCGCATGACGGCACTTCGCCGGAGCAACCCAGGCGCTTGCCGCCACCCGTGCTCTACCAGTGCATCACCCATGACCAGGGCACGTACCTCAACGAAGACAGTGAGCCCGGCTCACGCTGCGCCCCCTTGCGCACGGTAGGACTGGACCGCAATCCACGTGGCGGTGCCGGCGAAGCCTGCGAAGTGATCCGCGACAATTGCGCACGCGTGCCAGATGAAGCCTTGTGCGAGGCATGGAAGAAACGCCGCGACGAAACGGAAGTGGCCTGGCGTTATGCGCGCCGCGAAAACGAAGACAGGAACCGCGCCGAATTCGAGCGCGTGCAACGCATCCTGGAAGAAAGTACCTGCGCGAATTGAAGCTGCCGCTGCCGGCATTGTCCTCCTTCAGAAACCGTAGCGAAGGAACCCGCCATCCACCGCGATGCACTCGCCGGTGACGTAACTGGACGCCGGCAGGCACAGGAAGGCCACGGCCGAAGCCACCTCTTCGGGCTCGCCGATCCGGCGCATCGGCGTACGGTCGATCACTTCTTCGTAGTAATCGGTATCCGACAACGGTCCTGAAGTCCGCCGCGTACGGATATACCAGGGCGCAACGGCATTCACCCGCACACCGTCTTCGGCCCATTCCGCCGCCAGATTGCGGGTCAACTGGTGCAACGCGGCCTTGGTCATGCCGTAAGGCGCGCCGCTGCGCACATGGGTGATCCCCGACACGCTGCCCACGTTGACGATGCTGGATGCCGCATGCCGGGTCAGCAGCGGATAAGCGTACCGGGACATTTCGAAAGCGGAGAACAGATTGGTCTCGAAGATGCCGCGCCACTCGTCTTCGCTGTAGTCCACCGCAGGCCGGGTCAGGTTGCCGCCGGCATTGTTGATCAGGATGTGCAGGCTGCCGGCATGGTCTTCCACCCAATCGAAGATCTCGCGGCGATCATCGTCATCGGCAACATCCGCAGGAAGTCCGTAGACACCGCGTCCGGGGAATTGCTCGGCCAATTCATCGCGCGCTTCATCCAGCGCATCCGGATCCCGCGCCACCATCAACACATTGGCACCCAGCGACAACAGTTCGCGGGCAATCGCCAAACCAATGCCCGCACTAGCACCGGTCACCAGTGCAATCTGTCCATCCAGCCGCCAGCGGTCGGGTTGCATCGCGTGCCTCCTGCAAAGACTGCAGTCAAGGATAACCGCTCACCGCCGGCAGGACAGATGCCAAACGAGAAGCCCGCCCCGGATTCACCCGGGGCGGGACGTCAATTCAAAGCCCGCAGAAGCAATAGGCCAGCGGCTTGACGCCAACACCGGTGCCGTCGCCCAGCGATTGCTCGATCACCTGCAGGTGGGTTTCCAGTTGCGGGACGCTGCGCACCACCAGCCGGCGTGCCAGGTCCGAATCCTTCACCATCCATGCACCGACCTGGCTGTTGAACAGTCCGCTCAGGAACTGTTCGAACGGGGTGGGCATTTTCTCGATGTAGCGGACGCGGTACTTGCCTTCTTCCAGTTCCACGCGCTTGGCGGCATTGGCCAGGGCATCGCCCAGCCCACCCAATTCATCGACCAGTCCGCGATCCTTGGCCTGCGCACCACTCCACACGCGGCCGCGCGCCACTTCATCCACTTCTTCCGTGGTCTTGTCGCGGCCTGCCGCGACCTTGCCCAGGAACTCGCTGTAGATGTGCTCCACGCTGGACTGCACCACGCGCGCGACGTCAGGCTCCATCGGCCGCGTCATGTCGAACGCACCCGCGAAGCGCGTGGTGGCGACGCCATCGGTGCGCACGCCGATCTTCTCCAGCGTGCGCGGTATGCGCGGCAGCATGCCGAACACGCCAATGGAGCCGGTGATGGTGGAAGGATCGGCGTAGATGCTGTCGGCATTCATCGAGATCCAGTAGCCGCCGGAAGCCGCCACATAACCCATCGAAGCCACCACCGGCTTGCCGGCTGCCTTCAAGGCCTCGATCTCGCGGTTGATCTGCTCGGAGGCATAGGCCGAACCGCCCGGCGAATTGACCCGCAGCACCACGGCCTTCACGTTGTCGTCTTCGCGCGCCTCGCGCAGCAACGCTGCGGTGGAAATACCGCCCACCGAACCTGCCGGCTGTTCGCCCACGTTGATGGAACCCTCGGCCACCACCACCGCGATCTGCGGACGGTTGTCGATCGGCGAACGCTTGCTGTCCAGGAACTGCAGGTAGCCGCCCAGATCGACTTGACGGAAACCGCCCTCGGCATTGTCATCGGCCACGCCGCGCTCGACCAGCAGGTTCTCCACTTCTTCCTGCGTCTTCAGGCCATCCACCAGCTTCTGTTGCAGGGCGAACCGGGCCATGCTGCCACCCGTCGCCGCCACGCCCTCGGCCATGGTGTCGATGCCGGCGGCAATCTGCTCGGCACTGAGTCCACGCGCCTTGGCGATGTCCTCCAGGTGCCGCTGCCAGATGTCGCTCATCCAGTACAGGTCGGCCTCCTTCGCTTCCGGAGATGCACCATCCAGGATGAAGGGCTCCACGGCGGACTTGAACTCACCCACCTTGAACACGTGGATGTCCACGCCAAGCTTGTCCTGCAATGCCTCGCGGAAATAAGGGCCATAACTGGCGAAGCCTTGCAGCGTCACGCCATCGCCGAACGGATCGGCATAGACCTCGTCGGCCTGCGCTGCCAGCAGGTAATTGCCCTGGCTGAAGGTTTCGCCGAACGCCACCACCTGCTTGCCCGCCTCACGCACTTCGCGCAAGGCCGCGGCCACTTCACGCAGCGTGGCGATGCCGGTGGAATGTACGCCGTCCACGCGCAACAGCACGCGATCGATGCGCTTGTCGTCACGGGCGGCATGCAGCGCACGCAGCAGGTCGCGCAACTGCACTTCCTCCTCGACGTCCGCGCCCATTACCTTGTTCAGCGCACGCGACATGGGGTCAATGCTGTACTGCTCCACGATGCGTCCCTTGGGCGCGATCACCAGCGTGGTGTTGTCCAGCACTGGCTGGATGCCGCTGCCGCGGCCCAGTGTGACGACGAACAGCACCAGGACCAGGAACAGGAAGCCGAAGAACAGCAGGTTCAGGATCAGCCTGCGGGTGAAGTTCATCACGTCCCACAGGCCGACGAAGAAAGCGGCAACGGGACCGCGACGCACGGGTTGATTCATGTCAGGCAAACTCCGGATAACTGCCGCCAGCTTACCGGCTCCGGGCTGCGCCAGCATGCCCCTTTAGTCATTCAACCGCTGGTTGCGCTCCCGACTGCATGGCAAACCGGCGGCGGCTGTAGCGGAAACGGGCGGCCATCAGGATGGCGGCGGCCACCAGGCCCATGATCAGGCCTATCCACATGCCCTGCGGCCCCCAGCCCAGTACCAGCCCGAAACCGATACCCAGCGGCATGCCCAGTCCCCAGTACGACAAGGCAGCCAGCCACATCGGTACCCGCGTGTCCTTCAGGCCGCGCAACGCGCCCGCCGACACTACCTGGACACCATCCGGGAACTGGAACGCCGCCGCATACAGCAACAGCGTGCCGGCCAACGCGGCTACTGCCACGTCATGCGTATATAGCCCCACTATCGCGTCATGACCCAGCAACAGGACCAAGGCCGAAAACGCCTGCGTACACAGCACGATCACGTAACCGGCCTGCGCGGCGCGGCGGACACCCTGCGGGTTGCCTGCACCGGCGGCGTGCCCCACGCGCACCGTGGTGGCTTCGGCCACGCCCATCGGCACCATGAAGCACAGGCTCGCCACGTTGATGGCAATCTGGTGCGCCGCGGCCGGCACCATGCCCAGACGCGCGATCAGCAAGGCCGTGGTAATGAACAATCCGCCTTCCAGCAGCACCGTGATGCCAATGGGCAAGCCGGTCTTCAGCAACTGCATGATCGGCTCGCGACGCGGCGGATCGAAGCGCTCGAACAGGCGCAAGGCGGCAAACCGGCGGCTGTTCCACAGATAGACCATGAAGGCGCCCGCCTGCAGCCACATCTTGTTGGCCGACGCAAAGCCCAATCCCCCGGCTCGGGGTTCGGAAAAGCCGAAGCGGCCGAAGGCCATCGCATAGCCCAGCGGCGCCAGCACCAGCAGGCCACCCAGGCCCAGCACCATGGTGGGCAAGGTCCAATGCATGCCTTCGCTCAGGTAGCGCATGCAGAAGAACAGGGTCAGCGCCGGCACCCCCCAGCGCACGCCGTGCAGGAACGCTTTGGCCCCGGGCAGGATGTCCGGCGCAATGCCGAACGCGCCCAGCGCATACGGCACCAGGCTGAGAAAGGCGAACATCAGCGCCGACAGCCCCAGCGACAGCCACAGGGCCTGCCGGAACAAGGGGCCGATTTCGTTGCGACGGCCGGCGCCATCCAGATGCGACACCGACGCCGTCAGCGAGATCAGCGTGCCTATCGGCACCAGCATCGGCAGCCACAGCAAGGCCGTGCCCACGGTCACCGCGGCCAGGGTCTGGGTGCCATGGCGGCCGGCGATGACGTTGTCCACGAATCCGATCAGGCCCGTGGAAACATGCCCCAGCACCAGCGGCAGGGCGAGCGTGGCAGTCGCCCGCACGTCCTTGGCAAGGCGCGGGGAGCCGGAAATGGGGGAGGACGACATGGGATGGTGGAATCGCGACTGCGGTCGCGCTGAAGCGCGCGGATTCCGGGTCACGGGGCCGCGCATTCTAACCGCTCCATCCCTTGCCACGCCCCGGGGGCTGCCGGGAAAGGGCCCCGGAAAGGGCTTGACATTTCACTTTCGTCATCAGGGCAAGGCTTTGGCGGTAATTACGTTGTGCACAGCAGTCATAAGTGCGTCACGTGCTTGTCCCCGGACAGCCGGGTCAGCCAGGCTTCATTTTTGTTTCACAGCTATGTAGCTGATTTAAAAGGAAATATAGGGTTTGGCGTTTTTTTCACCAATATCGAAGCCACGCTTGTGGGATAGCGACTTGGGCGTGGAGCAAGGCTTCCATGCACAAACTTATCCACAGTTGATGTGGATAAATGAGAATCCCTATCTGCCACGGTGACTTGCATGCATTTCATCATCCCGGGGAGCAGTAATCCGGCGTAACTGGGCCTTGCCTCCTTGGGGGCATGCCGGCCCCGCTAAACTGAGCGCAATGACAGCCGAACACGTCTTCCGCGTCGCCCTGCCCGTGCCCTTGCCCCGGCTGTTCGACTATCGCCCGCCACGGGACCATGCCGCCTCCGCTGGCGACATCGGCCGGCGCGTCCGCGTGCCATTCGGCTCACGTGAGCTGACCGGCGTCATTACCGAAGTGGGTCCAGTGGCCGCGGATGCCGGCGAACTGCGCGATGCGCTGGCCGTGATCGACCCGACGCCGCTGCTGGAAGGCGAACTGGCCGATTCCCTGCGTTGGCTGGCCCGTTACACCCACGCCCCGCTGGGGGAAGTATTCGCCACCGCCTTGCCCGTGCCGCTGCGGCAGGGCGAGCCACTGCCGGACACGCATGCCTGGGCCTGGTGCCTGACCGCGGCCGGCATAGACACGGTGGATCGCCTGCGCGCCGGGAGCCGGCCACGCCGGCTGGCGGAACTGCTCCGGCAGGGCTCGCTTGCCGAGGACACCCTGGATGGCCTGATGGAGGACTGGCGCAGCGCCGCCCGCACCCTCGGCAAGCGCGAACTGGTCGAACGGGTGGCAGTACCGGCAGCCACCACCTTGGCACTCGACACCGGCACCACGTCCACGCTGGTTCCCAACGAGGAGCAGCAAGCCGCCATCGAGGCCATCGGGCAGGCACCGGGTTTCGTGCCGTGGCTGCTGGAAGGCGTGACCGGCAGCGGCAAGACCGAGGTGTACCTGCAAGCCATCACCGATTGCCTGGCGCGCGGCCGGCAGGCGCTGGTGCTGGTGCCGGAAATCGGACTGACCCCGCAGATGCTCGCGCGCTTCCGCACCCGGCTGGGCGTGCCGGTGCATGCACTGCATTCCGGCTTGAACGACCGTGAGCGGACCCGCACCTGGACCGCCTGCCTGCGCGGGGAAGCGCGGGTGCTGGTGGGCACCCGCTCGGCGGTGTTCACGCCGTTGCCGGAAGCCGGCCTGATCGTGGTCGACGAAGAGCACGACGGCAGCTACAAGCAACAGGACGGCATCCGTTACCACGCGCGCGATTTCGCCCTCATCCGCGGCAAGGCGCTGGACGTGCCGGTCATCCTGGGCAGCGCCACGCCCTCGCTGGAATCCCTGCACAACGCCGTCAGTGGCCGCTACCGCCACCTGCGCCTGGGTCGCCGCGCCGGAGCGGCCATGCCACCGTCGGTGCGCGTGCTGGACGTACGCAAGCGCACGCTGGAAGCCGGACTGTCGCCGGAAACCCTGCAGGCCATCGACAACGCACTCCGTGCCGGAGGACAGGTACTGGTGTTCAAGAACCGGCGTGGCTATGCGCCGGTTCTGCTGTGCCACGACTGCGGCTGGAGCGCGCGCTGTGCACGTTGCAGCACGCCGCTGGCGGGGCAGCCGATGACCGTGCATGCCGGCGGACGCCGCCTGCTCTGCCATCACTGCGGCGCACGCCAGGCACCACCCCCTGCTTGCCCGGACTGCGGAGGACTCGCCTTGCAACCGCAAGGCATCGGCACGGAGAGGCTCGAGGAAACCCTGGCGGAAAAATTCACCGGCGTGCCGGTGCTGCGCATCGACCGCAGCACCACGCAGCGCCGCGACGGACTGGCGAAACAACTGGCCACGCTGGGCGAGAAACCCGGCATCCTCATCGGCACCCAGATCCTGGCCAAGGGCCACGACCTGCCACGGTTGACCCTGGTGGTGGTGGTGGGCGTGGACGAAGGCCTGTTCTCTTCCGATTTCCGGGCCAGCGAGAAACTCGCGCAACAGTTGATCCAGGTCGCGGGACGCGCAGGACGCGCCGAACACCGTGGCGAAGTCTGGTTGCAGACTCATCATCCCGACCACCCGCTGCTCGAGACCCTGATCCACGGCGGTTACCCCGCCTTCGCATCGGTCGAACTGGAGCAGCGACAAGCCGCCGGCCTGCCCCCATGTGCCTACCTGGCATTGCTGCGTGCGGAAGCAACCCACCCGGACATGGCCAGCGCCTTCCTTCAGGCCGCGCGTGATGCATTGCGATCGAACAACGACGACGCCGAACCCGTCGAACTGCACGGCCCGATGTCAGCCCCCATGCCGCGCCGCGCCGGCATGCAGCGCATGCAACTGCTGCTCTCCTCCCCCCATCGCCGCAGCCTGCACGCACTGCTGCAACGCGCCCTGCCCGTGATCCATGCCTTGCCACAGGCCCGCAAAGTACGCTGGTCGCTGGACGTCGACCCAGTCGACCTGTATTGAGAAAAATGATTCTTCGCCGATTTGCGTGATCGTGCAGCTTTGGCCGTGCTTTTGATCTTCCTCGCCCTAAAGCCAGCCGAGCATCGCAGGTCGATGGGGCCGAAGAGGCCCCCTTGTCTGAGCGAAGCGAGTTTGGGGGCCGTGCCTCATCGAACGAGAAACACAGGGCACCGATCCGGCAACGCCGGATCGGCTGGCGTCAGGCGAAGGGCTTTTGGTTCCTTTTGACCTCAAAAGGAACTCGGGCGCACAGCGCACGAAACGCTCTTCGCGTGATGCATCCACAATCGATAACTCCGGGTGCGCTCGCTTATCCGGGCTGCTTATGCCAGGAAGAGCAACGACAGCACGATCCCTTCAAGCTGAAAACTCCTGTGCATGACCCGGCCCGCAACAAGCTGGCGAACACCGCAATGACGGATAATGGACACCTTAGTTGCCGCCATGAGTCCACGACATTGGAACGCCCCTGGTTGAACCACTATCCCGCAGGCGTGCCCGCGCAGATTGACGCGGACCGCTACCCCTCCATTCCCGCGGTGTTCGCCGAAGCCTGCCAACGCTTCGCCGGCAAACCTGCCTTCACCTGTCTGGGTACCACCCTGAAGTACGCCGAGGTCGACCGCCTCAGCGCGCAGTTCGCGTCCTATCTGATGGGCGAATTGCACCTCAAGCGCGGTGACCGCGTCATCCTGATGATGCCCAATTCGCTGCAATACCCCGTCGCCATC
>JBQGFJ010000098.1:0-17276 GCA_052040085.1 Pseudoxanthomonas sp. | reverse complement strand
CGCGTATGCACGTCGGGCAGGTAGTCGTCCGGGATCAGCGAAGGCACGTGCAGCTCGATTTCAGTGCCGCGGTGTTCCTGGCCGGCATCGGTATCCGGCAACTTGCCCTGCTTGATCGAACGTACCGCGCGTTCGAGCAGCTCGGTGTACAGGCTGAAGCCGATTTCGGCCATCTGGCCGCTCTGGTCTTCGCCCAGCAGTTCGCCGGCACCGCGGATCTCCAGGTCATGAGTCGCCAGCATGAAGCCGGCGCCCAGTTCATCCATCGAGGCAATGGCTTCCAGGCGGCGTTGCGCATCGGTGGTGATGCTGCGTTTGTCCGGCACCACCAGGTAGGCATAGCTGCGGTGGTGCGAGCGGCCCACGCGGCCACGCAACTGGTGCAACTGGGCCAGGCCGAACTTGTCGGCGCGGTTCATGATGATGGTGTTGGCGTTGGGGATGTCGATGCCGGATTCGATGATGGTCGTGCACAGCAGTACGTTGTAGCGCTGTTTCTGGAAATCCAGCATCACCTGTTCCAGTTCGCGTTCGGGCATCTGTCCATGCGCCACACCGATGCGCGCCTCGGGCACCAGTTCCTGCAACTCGCGCTGCATGCGGCCAATGCTTTCCACGTCGTTGTGCAGGAAGTACACCTGTCCGCCGCGCGCGAGCTCGCGCTGGAAGGCTTCCTTCAGCAGCGCCGCATCCCACGGCGTGACGAAGGTCTGCACCGCCATGCGGTTGGCCGGCGGGGTGGCGATGATGGACAGGTCACGCAATCCGGCCATGGCCATGTTGAGTGTGCGCGGAATGGGCGTGGCGGTCAGGGTCAGCAGGTGCACGTTGGCACGCAGTGCCTTGAGGGCTTCCTTCTGGCGGACACCGAAGCGCTGTTCCTCGTCCACGATGACCAGGCCCAGGTCCTTGAACTTCACGTCCGGTTGCAACAGCCGGTGGGTGCCGACGATGACGTCCAGTTTTCCTTCCGCCAGCTTCTCCAGTTCGGCCTTGATTTCCTTGGCGGTCTTGAAGCGGGATAGGACTTCGACCTTGAGCGGCCAATCGGCGAAACGGTCGCGGAAATTCCGGTAGTGCTGCTCGGCCAGCAAGGTGGTCGGGACCAGCACGGCGACCTGTTTGCCGCCGCTGGCGGCGGCGAAGGCGGCGCGCACAGCCACTTCGGTCTTGCCGAAACCGACATCGCCGCAGACCACGCGGTCCATGGGCTGGCTGGATTGCAGGTCGCGCAGCACGGACTCGATGGCAACGTGCTGGTCGGGGGTTTCCTCGAACGGGAAGCCTGCGGCGAAAGGTTCGTACATGGCGCGATCCAGCGGCAACGCCAGACCGGCACGGGCCTGCCGGCGCGCCTGGATTTCCAGCAGTTCCGCGGCCACGTCGCGGACTTTCTCCGCGGCTTTCTTCTTGGCCTTGGTCCATTGTTCGCCGCCCAGTGAATGCAGCGGTGCGGTTTCCACCGAAGCACCGGAATAACGGCTGATCAGGTGGAGTTGCGTGACCGGCACGTACAGGCGGTCGCCCTTGGCGTATTCGATTTCGAGGAATTCGCCGGGCATGCCGCCCACGTCCATCGCCACCAGTCCGCGATAGCGGCCCACGCCATGATCCTCGTGGACGATGGGAGCGCCTTCGCTCAGTTCGCCGAGGTCACGGATGATGGCGTCGGGTTCGCGACCGGCGCGGCGGCTGCGGCGCGGTTGCCAAGCGCGTTCCGGGAACAGTTGGCGCTCGGTGACGACCGCAATGGCCGGTGTATCCAGCGCGAAGCCATCCTCCAGCGGGGCGACGGCAATCGCGAAGCGGGTTTCTTCCTGCAGGAAGGCGGGGAAACTGGCCACCGTGCGGGGTTGCAGGGCCGCGTTCTGCATCACTTCCAACAGGGCTTCGCGGCGGCCGGGGGAGTCGGCCGCCACCAGCACGCGGCCGGGGTAGTGGGCCAGGAACGATTTCAGGGCTTCGCCGGGGCTGGCTTCACGCGCGGCCAGCGGCAAGGCCGGGACCGGTTGGTCGCCGAGTGGCTGCGCTTCGGCGTAACGCGGGTGCTCTGCTGCACAGACCTCGATGCGTGGCGAGTGGTTGAGGCGTTCGCGCAAGCTGTCCGGCGGCAGGTAGAGTTCTTCCGGCGGCAGCAGCGGGCGTTCCAGATCATGGCGGCGTTGCTCGTAGCGCTCGCGGGTCTGCGACCAGAACGCATCGGCGGCGGCGCTGGCGCCATCGGCCAGCAAGGGCAGGGTGTTGTCGGTGAGATAATCGAACAGGGTGACGGTGCTGTTGCGGGATTCCGTGCGGCTGTCACCGAAGAACAGCGGCAGGTAGTACTCCACGCCAGCAGGTGCCAGACCGGATTTCAGATCCTGGTACAGCGCGCTGCGACGGGTATCCACGTCGAAGCGTTCGCGCAGGAGGTCCATGACGTGGGCCAGCGTGGACGGGTCCAGCGGCACTTCACGGCCAGGCAGCATGTGTACGGCATCGGTCTTGTCCAGCGAGCGCTGGGTTTCAGGATCGAAGGCACGGATGGAGTCGATGGTGTCATCCAGCAGTTCGATGCGCAGCGGTTCCGCCGCACCCATCGGATAGACATCCAGCAGGCCGCCGCGTACGGCGAAGTCACCGGGGTCGAGTACCTGCGGTACGTTCCGGTAACTGGCCGATTCCAGGCGGCGCTTTTCGTCATCGAAATCGAGTCGCTGGCCTACCGCGTAATCGAAGCTGCCACCCACGATGTGCGAGAGCGGCGGCAGGCGCTGCATCAAGGTCTGCACCGGCACGATCACGATGGCCGCGCGCTTCAGCGTGGGCAAACGATGCAGTACCGAGAGGCGCTGGGAAATGATGTCCGGGTGCGGGCTGAACTGGTCGTAGGGCAGGGTTTCCCAGTCCGGGAAGGACAACACAGGCAGTGCGCTGTCCTTGCCCAGCAGCGTGTGCAGGTCGGCTTCCAACTGGTGCGCGCCGTGGTTGTCGCGGGCGATGACCAGCAAGGGTCCATCGTGCGCTTCGGAGGCACGGGCCAGATACCAGGCAAGGGCGGCGGGGGAGGCGGGCGCACGCCACCAGGCGCGCTGCTGGCCGCTCCGGGGAAGCGGCGGAACAGGGAAGGATGTGGGTTTCATGAGCCACGCATTTTAGCGTAGAGGCTCAAGGCTCATCGTTCAGATCCAGCACCACGCGCACCAGGCCCGGTGATTTCGGTTCGGGCAGGCGCTTGAAGCCCAGTGAATCGGCCAGTTGCAGCATGGGCACATTGCTGTCCAGGACGTGGCCGTACAGGCGATCGAGCTTTTTCGATTTGGCCCACTTCACCAGTTTGCGCATCAGGTGGCGACCCAATCCCTGGTGGGCAATGAAGTGGCTGACCAGGATCATGTATTCGGCTTCGCGCGAGCGCGGCCGGATGACGGCGCGTGCGACGGCCCCCACCAGCGCTTCGCCGGCAGGCGCGTCTTCGGCGGCGACCAGCACGAATTCGGTCCCGGGGTCGGGTTGGGTGAGCCGCTGCACCATGTCCGGGGTGAGTTCCTTCAGCGCATACAGGAAGCGCTGGCGGATTTCTTCCGGCCCCAGCAGGGCGAAAGCGCCTTCTATGGGGCCGGCATCCTCGGCACGGATGGGGCGTATCAACAGCACGCGCCCGCTGGTGAGGCGGAAGTGTTCATGCCAGGGCGGCAGCCGTTTGGCGGGTGTATTCATGCGGGCATTTTCCCATGCCTTGGCACACCGGGTCTGCAATGACCGGGTGCGCAGGGTGTCCTGTCCATGCTCACGCTTCCCGTTTCATCCATTCCAGTTGGCTGGAAGCACCGGCTTCGCCCAGCAGTGACTTGAGCACCGGGAGGGCCGGGGCAATGGCTTCGTCCAGTTGCCAGGGGGGATTGATCACCAGCATGCCGCTGCCGTTGAGACGCAGTGGCGAGTCATCCGGACGGACCAGCAACTCCGCGGTCCAGGCCGATTTGCAGGGCAGGTGGGCGATCTTGCGCATGAAAGGGCGCAGGCTGCGACGTTGCTTGATGGGGTACCACACCGCCAGCGTGGCGGCGGGCCAGCGTTGCAGGGTTTCCTTGATGGCATCGAGGACCAACGGATATTCGTCCTGCTGGGCTTCGTAGGGGGGATCGATCACGACCATTCCACGGGCAAAACGCGTGGCACCGGATTTGGGCGGCAGCAGCGCCTTGATGGCGGCGTAGCCGTCACGTTCATGTACCACCACGCGGGCGTCACGCGCGAACAGTGACTTCAGTTCCTTGGCTTCTTCCGGCTGCAGTTCGCAGGCCACCAGATGGTCTTGCGGACGCATGGCCTGGGCGGCCAGCAGGGGCGAGCCGGGGTAGTGCTTTATTTGAACCCCCGCACAGGGATGTGCGGTTTTTTGCGAGGGACTCGCATTATCCGTGCCCACCGGATTGTCCGCTTCCACGGCCCGCAGGTAGCGCTCCACCACGGCGGGCAAGCCTGGCTGGCTGATCAGCTTGAAGATGCCGCTTTCGGCTTCGCCGGTGCGGCGGCTTTCGCTGCCGCCCAGCAGGTAGCGTCCCCGTCCGGCATGGGTATCCAGCACGAAGAACGGCGTCTCCTTGCGTTTCAGTGCATCGACCAGGGCAAGCAACACGATGTGCTTGAGTACATCGGCATGGTTGCCGGCATGGAAGGCGTGACGATAGTTCATGCGGGCAGCATAGCCGCAGGGCGGGCATGGCGACTATGCTTGCGGCATGCCCACCGTGCTGATTGCAGAAGACGAACCCGCCATCGCCGATACCGTGCTGTACGCGTTGCGCAGCGAAGGGATCGCGGCCGAGCATTGCCTGCTGGGGCGTGACGTGGTGCCGCGGCTGCGTGCCGGTGGCGTGGACGTGCTGGTGCTGGACGTGGGCCTGCCGGATGTCACCGGTTTCGATGTCTGCCGGGAAGTGCGTACCTTCAGTGAGGTGCCGGTGATCTTCCTGACCGCACGCACCGACGAGATCGACCGCGTGCTGGGGCTGGAGCTGGGTGCCGACGATTACGTTGCCAAGCCGTTTTCCCCGCGCGAGCTGGTGGCGCGGGTGCGTGCGCGGTTGAGGCGCTCGCAGGCCGGCCGGCCGGAAGAGACCGGGATCGTGCGCGGTGAATTCTCGCTGGACGGCGATGGCCACCGGATCCGTTACCGCGGGCAATGGCTGGACCTGACCCGTTATGAACATGCGGTCCTGGCGGCCTTGTTGCAGCGTCCGGGTGCCATCCTCAGCCGCGCGCAACTGATGGAGCGTGGCTGGGACAGCGAGGCCGACAGCATGGATCGCACCGTCGATACCCACATCAAGACCCTGCGGACCAAATTGCGTGCGGCGGGTGCGATGACGGACCCGATCCGTACCCACCGCGGCATCGGTTACGCCATCGAGGTGTGACATGGGTATTGGTGGACGCCTGTTCCTGGGGTTTTTCCTGATCGTGGGCCTGGCCGCGTTCTTCGTGATGCGGGTGTTCGTCAACGAAGTGAAGCCGGGTGTGCGCCAGGCCATGGAATCCAGCCTGGTGGATACCGCCAACGTGCTGGCGGTATTGGCCACCAGTGATTTGAAGGAAGGGCGGATCAACGATGGTGATTTCGCCCGTTCCATGGCTGAAGTACAGCAGCGCGACCTGAATGCGCGGGTCTGGCGCTTTCCCAAGCGCCGGCTGGACCACCGCATCACCATCACCGATGCCTCCGGCGTGGTGGTCTACGATTCGCAAGGGCGTGACATCGGCCGTGACAATTCACGCTGGAACGATGTCTATCGCACCCTGCGTGGCGAATACGGTGCCCGTTCCAGCCCGGAAAACGAAGGCGACACGGAGCACACGGTGATGCACGTGGCCGCACCGATCCGCGATGGCGACACGATCATCGGCGTGCTCACCGTGGCACAGCCCAATCGCAGCATCGAGCCGTTCATCATCGCCAGCCAGCGCAACATCATGCGCAAGGGCGGCTGGTTGATTGGCTTGTCGGCCTTGGTTGGGTTGTTGATGAGTGGCTGGCTGGTGCTGGGCATCAAGCGTTTGAACCGCTATGCACAGGCGGTGAGTGCGGGTGAGCCGGTGGCACCGCCACCGCCGCGCAGGGATGAAATAGGCGAGTTGGGGCAAGCGGTGGAGGCGATGCGCCGCAAGCTGGAAGGCAAGGCCTATGTGGAGCAGTACGTGCAGTCACTGACCCACGAAATGAAAAGTCCGCTGGCGGCGATCCGCGGTGCGGCGGAGCTGTTGCAGGAGCCCTTGCCGGAAAGTGACCGGTCGCGCTTTGCCCGCCATATCCAGGACCAGGAACAGCGCCTGACCGAAACCATCGACAAGCTGCTGGCGCTGGCGGAAGTGGAACAGCATGGCTGGCTGCAGCGCCGTGAGCGGATCGACGTGGGCGCTCTGCTGGTGCAGGCGGCGCAGGCGCAGGAAGCGAAGCTGGCGGCCACGAAATTGGAATTGGAGATGGAGCCTTTGTTGCTTCCGTTGGCCGTGGATGGCGATCCGTTCCTGTTGCGTCAGGCGTTGTCGAACCTGATCGACAATGCCATCGCGTTCTCGCCGGGAACTGGACACATCGGATTGTCGGCGCATGTGGAGGCGGGCAAGGCGACCATCATCGTGCGTGACCAGGGACCGGGCATCCCGGATTACGCCCTGGAGCGGGTATACGAACGTTTCTATTCGCTGCCGCGCCCGGGCAATGGCCTGCGCAGTTCGGGCCTGGGGCTGCCCTTCGTCCGCGAAGTCGCCCGCCTGCATGGTGGCGAAGTGCTGTTGCGCAATCGCGAGGCTGGTGGTGCCGAGGCGGTACTGAGCCTGCCCCTGGCCTGAGAACCTGTTCAAAGTCTTGCTGCGCTTGCCAGCTGGCGCGCGTGCGGTGCTCAACAACATCGTCTGGAGCGATGTTGGACAGCGCGCAGCGCTGGCCCGCAGGGCTGCCGCCAGGGAGGGTGGCAGCAAATGCTCACGTATCAACCATACGCTGCGCTTCCTGCGCTCCACACCGAGCCATCCGACGGCAGGCCATCTGGCCGCTCTCGCGACAGACTTTGAACAGGTTCTGACGGGCGCACTTCACACAGGCTTCAAATTGCGCTCATGGCGCACCCACAGGGACGCTTCACGCTTGCACCCGTGTTCAACCCAGGGGCAAGTAGATGAAATCGTTACGCCTGTTGTTGCGGTTCCTGACCATCGGGGGCCTGGTGCTGTTGTTGCTGATTCCGTTGTTGTTGATCCGTGGTGTCATCCATGACCGCGAGCGATACCGCGAGCAGGCGGTGGAGCGTGTCTCGCAAAGCATGGCGGGTCCACAGCAAATCATAGGACCGCTGCGGGTAGTGCCATGGAAGGAAGTGCGCAGGATCAGCAGTATCGATGCCGACGGCCGTCCGCAAGCGCGCATGGAAGTCACCGAGGGTTATCTGCGGCAAACTCCGCGAATCTTGCGGCTGGAGGGCGACATCACGCCGGATACCCGCAGGATCGGGCTCTACGATGTGCGCGTATTCGAACTGGGTGCGAAGCTGAAGGCCGAATTCGACGCGCTGCCGGTGCCGGAAACGGAAACGGAAACGCCGGGCGGGGCCATTCGCGAATACGGTGAACCCTATCTGGTGATGGGCGTGGCGGACGTGCGCGGGCTGGTGGGGACGCCTTCCCTGAAACTGGATGGCCGGCCATTGATATTGGAAGCCGGTACGCGTGCGCTGTCGGACCGGATGGCGGGCATGCATGCCGCGCTGCCGCCGATGCAGGAAGGATTGCCGGCCAGCAGGCTGGACATTGATCTGGCCCTGGCAGGAACCCAATCGCTGGGCATTGCGCCGGTGGCCGATGCCAACCATGTGAGCCTGCGTTCGGCGTGGCCACATCCGTTGTTCGGTGGCCGCTTCCTGCCGAACTCGCGCACGATTTCCGCCGACGGTTTCGATGCGGAGTGGGAAATATCCTCGCTGGCCAGTGCGGCGCAGACTCAGCTTGGCGAACGGGATCGTGGTGTGTTGACCCAGCGTGGATACGACGGTGCCGCCATCGACAGCATCGACGTCAGCCTGGTCGATCCGGTGGATGTCTACACGCAGGCTGATCGCGCGAGCAAGTACGGCATCCTGTTCGTGGTGCTGACCTTCGTGGCGTTCGCGCTGTTCGAACTGATCAAGCGCTTGCCCATCCATCCGCTGCAATACCTGCTGGTCGGGTTGGCGCTGGCGATCTTCTTCCTGTTGCTGCTGAGCCTGTCCGAGCACATCACGTTCTGGAAGGCTTACCTGATATCGGCGGGGGCCTGCATCGGTTTGCAGTTCGTCTATCTGTCCGGCGTGTTGAGAAGCCGTTTGCGTGCCGCGGGGTTCGCGACCTTGCTGACGGTGCTGTACGGCGTGCTGTATGGCCTGCTGGTATCCGAGGACAACGCCTTGCTGATGGGGTCGTTGTTGCTGTTCGGCATCCTGGCCGCGGTGATGTGGATTACCCGCAAGGTGGACTGGTACGAGATGGGTGGCAAGGGTGAATCGGCCGCATCCGGCCAGACGAACGATGGAGCGCTTCAATGAGCTTGCGCCTGCGTCTGTACCGGCGGGTAGTGCAGGTATTGCCGCAGGCGATCATGGCCTGTGGATTGAGGCGCTTGTCACCGTTGCCATTGCCTGGTGCGGCCAGTGGCGTGGCCGTGCTGTGGCTGGACCCGCATGCGGTGGATGCCATCGCGATCCGTGGCGATGCGTATTTCGATGATGCCCGGCAGGCACGTGGCGGCCTGCCGGGGCGCGGCACCGATGGCTATGAGCCGTGGCGGTTGCTGCCTTCCGGCAGAGGCTATCTGACCCGCCGGATTGGCGGGGGTGCATGGTTGGCGGTGTTCCCGTTGCACCGGCGCATTGTGTATTCGTGGTCGGATGGAAACGATGCACGTATCTGAAGCGGCTGCGCTAAAGTCCGTGGATGGATTCACATCACACGCTCCAGGTCCTGCGCGGACCCGGCATCACGCCATGGCTCGAGGCCGTGGCACGCCTGCGCATATCGGTCTTCCGTGACTGGCCCTACCTCTACCAGGGCGATCTTGGTTACGAGCGGGATTACCTGGCAGCGTATGCGGCATCCCCCGACAGCGTTTTCGTGTTGGCCTTGTCCGCTGGCGGAGTGGTAGGTGCTTCCACCGGCTTGCCTTTGCTGGACGACGCGGAAGCCTTCCGGAAACCCTTCGCGCAGTCCGGCATCGACGCAGGCGACGTGTTCTATTTCGGTGAATCGGTGCTGTTGCCGGAATACCGCGGACACGGGATTGGCCATGCTTTCTTCGACCAGCGCGAAGCACATGCGCGTTCGCTCGGACGGTTCCGCTGGACGGCATTTTGCTCGGTGGATCGCGCGGTGGATGATCCGCGCCGGCCATCGGATTACCGGCCCAACGATGTTTTCTGGAAGAAGCGTGGTTACTTGCAGCAACCGGGCTTGACCATGCGGTTGGGATGGAATGAAACGAGCGTGGACGGCGCCGATGCGATCGATGTGGATCATGGCCTGACGTTCTGGTTGCGCCGGCTCGAGGAGATGGAATGAAAATCGCAGTAGCCAAATATCCGGTGCAGGCACCGGGTGATTTTTCCGCTTTTGCCGACAAGCAGGCGCGGCTGCTGGAACAGGCAGCGGCGAACGGTGCCGGTGTCGCCGTGCTGCCGGAATATCTTTCATTGGAACTGGGGGCGACGTTCGACCCAGCGACGAGCGGTGACCTGAGCGCCTCCCTGCAGGCGCTCCAATCCTTGCATGCCGACTGGATGACATTGTTCTCGCGGCTGGCGGTGGAGCTTCGGATTCAGGTGGTGGCGGGGACCTTCCTGCTGCAGGCAGGTGATGGGCGCTATCGCAACCGGGCGTACTGGTTCACTCCCGATGGACGCCATGGTTGGCAGGACAAATTGCAGTTGACCGGTTTCGAGAAGTCCAGCGGATTGATCGAAGCGGGGGATGCACTGAAGGTATTCGATGCGGGTGGTGTGCGTGCAGGCATCGCCGTCTGCTACGACAGCGAATTTCCGTTGCCGGTGCGTGCCCAGCAGCAAGCCGGTGCGCGCCTGTTGCTGGTGCCGAGTTGCACCGATACCGCCGCCGGCGCCACCCGGGTACGCGTGGGTTGCCTGGCGCGTGCCTTGGAAAACCGCATGTTCGTTGCGCAGGCGGTGACCGCAGGCGTGGCGGAATGGAGCCCGGCGCTGGACGTGAATACCGGCGAGGCCACGGTGTATGCCCCGATGGATGTCGGTTTTCCGGCCGACGGCATCGTGGCGCAGACGCAGGGGGAGCAGGTATGGGCATTCGCCGAACTGGATTTCGAGGCATTCGAAACCAGTCGCTTGCATGCACAGGTCGCCAATGACCGGGACTGGAATGGCCAGAACTTGCCCGCGTTGCAACGGGCCAGGTTGTCGGATTTCGACGGAGTCTCTACAGGCTGACAGTGTGCGTGGTGCTGTCTTGGTGTCAGGCCAGGATGCCGCTGCTGGACGACACCAGCCAAAGCGAGAATGAGGCCAATACGACGCCGATGGCGGTCGCGGCGGCCACGTCGCTGGGATAGTGCAGGCCCAGGATCACGCGTGAAGCGGCAACGCAGGCCGTGAACGGCACCAGCAGGAAGGCCAGCGGCGGGTAATAGGCAATGGCCACGGTACTGAAGGCCACCGCATGCAGGGTATGCCCGGACGGGAAGCTGAATTCATCCAGCGGTGCCACCCAGGCACGGATGCGGGTGTCGCTGGCGAAGGGCCGCGGCCGCTTGGTCCAGCGCTTGAGTCCCTTGTACAGGCTCAATGCCACCACGCCGGTAGCGGCAAGGTGTGCCGATGCCGCCAGTCCCTGCCAGCCGTCCAGCAACACCAGGGCCACCATCAGCGCGTACCAGAACACGCCATCGCCCAGGCGGCTCACGATGGCGAAAAAGCGACGCAGGCCATCCCATTCACCCCAGCGATTGGCGCGTACGCACCATTCGTTCTCGCGTGCCGGCATGGATTCACGCGGCGGAGAAGTGGGCATGGTGTTTCCTCATGTAGGCAAGCCGGGTCAGGATCTCGTCGAAGTCCGCTGCCACCCGCTCCGGATGCAGGTGCTGCACGGCTTCGTGTGCGGCACGCCCCATGCGCAGGCGCAGTGCATCGTCCCCCGCCACGGTCATGGTGGCGGCAACGAAGGCTGCGTCGTCCTTCACCGCCATGCCATGCAGGCCGCTGCGCAGATGTTCGTGCGCGGCACCGTAATCGCAGGCCACCACGGGCACGCCGCTGGCCATGGATTCCAGGGTGACGTTGCCGAAGGTTTCACTGAGGCTGGGGAACAGGAACAGGTCGCCACTGGCGAAGTGCCGGGTCAATGATTCGTTGCGCTGCATGCCGCAGAACACGAAATCCGGATTCGCCTGCGCCAGTGCTTCACGCGCCGGGCCGTCGCCGATCCAGATGAAGCGTGCATCCGGCCGTTCGCGTTGCAGGCTGCGGAACGCGAGAACGGCCAGGTCCAGGTTCTTCTCGGGCGCGATGCGGCCCACGTGGATCACGGCCAGGTCGTTCTTGCCCAATCCCCATGCCGCACGCAGGGCGGGATCGCGCAGGCCTGGATCAAAGCGCGAGGTGTCCACGCCACGTGCCAGCCGGGTGGCATGCAGGAAGCCTTTGCCCTGCAATTCCTCGACCAGTTCCAGCGTGGGAACCAGGGTGGCATCCGCACCATTGTGGAAACGCCGCATCCAGCGCAGTGCCGTGGGTTCGAGGAAGGCTGCGCCGTAATCGCGCATGTAGTGATCGAAACGGGTGTGGAGCCCGGTGGCGACCGGGATGCCCAGCTTGCGGGCGACACGCAGTGCCGACCAGCCCAATGGGCCTTCTGTGGCGATGTAGAGGGCATCGGGCCGGAAGCTGGCCCATGTCCTGGCCAGCGCGCGCGGCGTGGGCAGGCCGAAGCGCAGGCCCGGATAGCGCGGCAGCGGCAGGCTGGCGACTTGCAGGGTGCCGGTTTCCGGTGTTTCTTCCGGGCGGCGCGGGCGTACCACATGCACCTCGTGTCCCCGTGAACGCAGACCGGATTCCAGATCGCGGACGGTCAACGCGACGCCGTTGATCTCCGGCGGATAGGTGTCGGTGACGATGGCACAACGCATGCGCGACTCCCTGTTTCGCGCATGCTGCACCCGCAGGGTGAACGGGGAGTTTCAGGACGATGACGAATCCATGACGCCCGCAAAGGGACAGTGAATTGGCTCTTCGCCAATCGGTCTGATCGTGCAGCTTTGGTTTTGCTCTTGATCTTCCTCGCCATAAAGCAAGCCGAGCATCGCAGGTCGATGAGGCCGTAGAGGCCCCCTTGTCTGAGCGCAGCGAGTTTGGGGGCCGTGCCTCATTGGCCGAGAAGCACAGGGCACCGATCCGGCAACGCCGGATCGGCTGGCGTCAGGCGAAGGGCTTTTGGTTCCTTTTGGCCTCAAAAGGAACTCGGGCGCATAGCGCACGAAACGCTCTTCGCGTGATGCTCTCTGCAATCCAGTAGCTCGGCCCCGGGTGCGCTTCGCTTACCCGGGCTCCCCGGATAGTGACGACAAGCAAAATTCACTCAAATGGGTGAAGAACCAAGGAATCCCCGCCCGGAGATCAGGTCTCGCTATCGTCGGTGAACACCGGGCACTCGCTGTAGCCATCGCTGCCGTCGGGCGAATACGGGAAGGCTTTCAGGGTGAAGCCGGCGCCGGTGAAGTAGCGGCAAACCAGGTGTTGCCGGCCACCCTCGCGGTTCGCGGCAGCGTCCGCCAGGTTGTCCACTGCGTTGGCAACGGCGGCGGCCTGGTTCTGCGCATGTGCCACGTGCGAGCTGCCCACGTAGACCCGCACACCCAGCGCCAACATCATGATGTCGACCAGGATGAACACGGCGATGGTGCCGAGGGCGATGTACTTGACCGTGGTTTTGCTCATGCGGCGGAATCCGTTGGTGTGAAAGGCAGCGGGCCCGCCGGATGGGCGGGCCGCGTGGAAGGGGGCAATGATAGGCGATGCGGCCGCGGCGGTCAGCGCTTGCGTACGGATTCGATCCAGCGGTCGACCTTGGCTTCCAGGACATCCAGCGGCACCGAGCCATCCTTCAGCACCTCGGCATGGAACTGGCGGATGTCGAAGTCCTTGCCCAGTGCCTGTTCGGCCCGGGTGCGCAGCTCCTGGATCTTCAGCTCGCCGATCTTGTAGGCCAGTGCCTGTCCCGGGATGGCCATGTAACGCTCGGCTTCCGCGGTGGCCTGGGTCCGGCTCTCGGCCGAATTTTCCAGCATGTAGGCGATCACCTGCTCACGGGTCCAGCCCTTGCTGTGCAGGCCGGTGTCCACCACCAGCCGGATGGCGCGCCACAGTTCGTTCTGCAGGTAACCGAAGTAGTTGTAGGGGTCCTGGTAGATACCCAGCGCCTTGCCCAGCGATTCGGCATACAGGCCCCAGCCTTCGGTGAAGGCGGTTTCACCGCCGAAACGGCGGAACTTGGGCAGGCCGGAGAGCTCCTGCTGCAGGGCCAGTTGGAAGTGGTGGCCGGGGATGGCTTCGTGCAGGTACAGGTCCTCGGCATCCCAGGTCTTGCGGGTGGGCAGGTCGTAGGTATTGACGTAGAAGATGCCGGGGCGGCTGCCATCCTCGCTGGGACGCATGTAGGAGCCACCGGCCGCCGACTGGGCGCGGAAGGCCTCGACCGGGCGAATCTCGAACGGGGCCTTCGGCGTCAGCGTGAACAGCTCCGGGATGCGTACGTTGACCACGTCTTCCAGGCCGCGGTAGTAGGCCAGCAGGGCTTCCTCGGATTCGAAGACGAAGCGCGGATCGTCCTGCATGAAACGGAAGAAGTCCTGCAACGAACCCTGGAAGCCGGTTTCCGCCATCACGCCGCGGATCAGGCCGTGGAGGCGCGCCACTTCATCCAGTCCGATCCGGTGGATCTGGTCCGGAGTCAGCGACGTGGTAGTGCTGTTGCGTGCATTGAAGGCATACCACTCCGCGCCGTTGGGCAGTGCATCCATGCCGGCACTTTCGCGCGTGTGTGGCAGGTAGTCCTGCACGATGAAGGTGCGAAGCCGCTGGTACGCGGGCATCAGTTCGGTTTCGATCAGGCTCCGGTACTCGGCGGTGATGCGCTGGCGGTCATCGATGTCGAAGGTGTCCGGCAGGTTCTTGATCGGTCCCCAGAACAGGGTTTCCTCGGCGGTTGGCTTGATCAGCGCATCCAGCTGCGGCACCACTTTTTCCATCAGTGCGCGCGGCTGTACCACGCCGGCGGCCATGCCTTCGCGCATGTTGGCGATGGCCTGGTCGAACAGGGCGGGTACCTGCGATGCGCGCTTGTTCCAGTTGTCGTAGTCGCGCACCGTGCGGAAGGGCTGCGCGCCCGTGCCGGAGCCGAGTTGCACGATGGTGCTGGCAACGTTGTAGAACTGGTTGACCGGTTGCATCCAGCCGGGGAAACGTTCGCCTTCCAAACTTTTCTTGGCGCTGCCGACGAAGATTTCGTAGCTCAGCAGGTCCTGTCCTTGCAAACCCTCCGACCCGACGGCCTCGACCTTGTCCAGCCAGCGGGCGGTGAAATCACGCGACTGCTGGCGGAACTCGGGGGAAAGGAAATTCGGCAGGCGATCGTTGTAGCGGCTGTCGCCCTGGAAGGTGGCACGCAGCGGATTGAGTTGCAGGGATTCTTCCCAGAATTGCTCATACAACGCATTCAGCTGCGTGGCCTTGGCTTCGGCGGATTGGCTGCTTGCCGGGGTGTTGGCGGCGATACCCGCAGTTGGAACCAGCAGCGCACTGGTGGCTAGCAAGGCAAGGGACAGCGCGCGGGACAAGGATGTGGACATGGCACTCGGGGACAGGGAAAAAGTGTCCGACAGGGTGCCCCATCGCCTTGCATCCCGCCAGCGACGAACGTCATGCCCGGCTGCCGAGGCAGAGTGGCTAGCTTCTTTCCCCGGCGCGCGTGAACGGCATGTTGTCCGGCGCCACCGCGCCGCCGGAGATGATGAAGCTCATGGCCTGGTCCACGGTCCAGTCGGTCGGTGTCAGCAACTCCACTGGCACCACTTCCAGATAGCCGGAAGTGGGATTGGGCGTGGTGGGGACGTACACCGCGGCCAGTTCGCGTCCACTGCCTTCTTCGCGCATGACCCGGGTGACCAGCCCGACCGATTTCATGTCCCGGTGCGGGAAGTCGATCAACACCACGCGCTGGGTGCTGCCCGGCTTGGTCTGCAGGATGTCCAGCAGCTTGCGCACGCTGGAATAGATGATGTTGGCCAAGGGGATGCGCAGTATCCACGCCTCGAACCATTCCAGCAGTTTCTGTCCCACCACGCGCCGGGCCAGCAGGCCAACCAGCAGGATCACGCCCAGGGTGGCCGCCATGGCGATGGTGTTCTGCAGCCATTCGGCGCGGAACCAGCCCATCGCACGCGGAAAGGTCAACGCGATCTGCTCGGACAGCGGGGTTACCCATGGGCGGCTGATGCCCGACAGCAGGCTGAAGACGAACTTCACCACCAGCCAGGTCAGCCAGATGGGCAGCAGGGTCAGCAGGCCGCTGATGAACAGCCGGCGCAGGATGACGTGGAGGGGAGGGCGTGTTGCGTCGGGGGCGGTCATGCTGCAATTGTACCGTTGGCGGTGGTCATGCTGGCGGCTGCCGGAACGGAAATACGGGGAAAGACATGGCGCAGGTGTTCAGGTGGCTGGCATCGATACTGGCGGGCGTGGTCCTGTTGGCAGCGGGTATCGCCGTGTTCGTGACCGTGGCCTGGTTGCTATCGCGTGCAGTGGGTCCTTCGAAGGTGGAGCGCGAAGCGCTGGCCTTGATCGACACGCCGCCACCAAGGGGCGAGCGTGATGGTTTTGCTGCGCTGTACACGGTCTCCCACGACGTGCCGCAGGCCGAACAGGCTGCGGTGCTGGCCGAGGATGTCCGGCGCTTCTCTGCGTTCGAGCCGCTGCCGGCAGGGTCCGAAGCCTCGTGGCGGAGTGCGCTGCTCGATTGGCCTGCGTCGGGAGAAAATCGTGCGGAGGATCCTGGCTGGTGTTCGTTGCGTGAATCCGGCTGCCTGGAGCGCGTGCGTGCCAATCCGGATGCCTATGCGGGATTGCTGGAACGTAACGCCGCATTGCTCGACCGGACCGCCGCGCTGGCGGACTGGGATCATTTCCGCAATCCCTTCCCGATGCGTTTCGATACCCCACTCCCGGCTTACGCACCATGGACCCGGTTGGGCACGCGTGACGCCTGGCGATTTACCCAGGGTGATGTCGATGCCGGGCTTGCGGGTGCATGTGCGGGTGTGTCGCAGGGGCGCACGTTGATCGCGGCGGGCGACAGTCTGATCGGGAGCATGGTTGGCGCAGCGTTGATACAGGGCAACGCCACCTTGTTGGCGGAGATGCTGGCAGAACTCCCGCGGGAGCATGCCTTGCCGCAAGCGTGCCACGACGTCTTCGCGCAACCGCTGCCGGTGGAAGATGGGGTCTGCCGGATGATGCTGATGGAAGGGCGATATATCACGGAGGGTCTGCGTCACGATGTCACCGCGACCATCGCGGCGGGGGATCAGGTCCCGGCATGGATCACGCCATTGTTCTTCGACCCCGAGCGCACGGCAGCGCGTGGTGCACCCAAGTTCGCCTGGCATTGCAGCGAACAGGCGCGTGAGCTGATTGCACGTGATGCGCCATTGCTGGACCCAACACCTCTTCCTTCGCCCCGCTCACTTGCCTGCGTGTCCAATGCAGCGGGCTGCATCGTGGCCGATATCGCGGCGCCTGCTTATGGCAGCTATGGACTGCGCTTGCAGGATGCCCAGGCACGCATGCGTACGATGGCGGCCTTGCTTTGGCTCCGCGAACAGGAAGGAGGGATGGATGCCAACCTGCTGGCGCAATGGCCTTCGGCGATGCAGAGCCCGTCGCGGCCCGTGCATCTCAATGAGGCTGATGCCACGCTCGGTACTGCGCTGTTCGAGCCGGGAGGCCAAGGCTCCGATGGACAGGACGGCACCTGGTCGGTGCCATTACCGGGCAGCCGGATTCAGCCGGCCGCAGATTCGTCCGCATCTGGACGTTGATCGGGCTTGCGGCGTACGTAGATCTGCTTGCGTACGCGTGCCACCACTTCGCCCTCTTCGTCGAGAATCTCGTTCTCGAACCAGTGCAGGTACTTGCCACCGGCTGCAGTGGCGGAACGGATCTCGTCCAGCACTGTGTCATCCACCTGGA
>JBQGFJ010000097.1:0-12933 GCA_052040085.1 Pseudoxanthomonas sp. | reverse complement strand
CGGGCCCGCGTATTGCCTGTGGGGGTGTGGCCGGGTTGGCATACCCCGTAAATTTTCCAGCGGCCCCACCCCCGCTCCTGCAGAGACAACGTGGACAAGAACCGCCCTCGGATCAACGACTGACACCCACGGACGCATATGACTCTGCAACTGGATAACGACGGACGCTTGCGACACCTGCTGACCCTGGAAGGCCTGCCACGTGAAATCCTGGTGCGTTTGCTGGACCGCGCCGGGCAGATCCGCGACGCCGCACTGGGACGCACACAACGCCGGTGCTCGCTGGAAGGCGTGACGGTGTGCACGCTGTTCTTCGAACCTTCCACGCGCACGCGCAGTTCATTCCAGATTGCCGCACAGCGCCTGGGTGCGGATGTGTTGAACTTCGATGCTTCCACTTCTTCTTCGCGCAAGGGCGAGACCGCGCTGGACACATTGAAGAATCTGGAAGCGATGGGCGTGCGTGGTTTCATCGTCCGCCACAACGAGGATGGTGCAGCCGAGCGACTCGCCGTTGCGGCGGGCGAGGGCACTACCGTGGTCAATGCCGGTGATGGTCGCAGTGCGCATCCCACGCAAGGCCTGCTGGATGCATTGACCTTGCGCCAGGCCAAGGGCGCGGATTTTTCGCGGCTCAAGGTATTGATGGTGGGCGACGTGGCGCATTCGCGCGTGGCACGTTCCGACCTGCATGCCTTGCGTACTTTGGGCGCAGGCGAAATCCGCGTGTGCGGCCCGGCCAGCTTGTTGCCGAAGGACGACACGCTATCCGGCTGCGTGGTGAGCGATGATTTCGACGCCCTGCTGGAGGGCGTGGACGCCGTCATGATGCTGCGCCTGCAGCGTGAGCGGATGGAAGAGGGATTGGTGCCATCGCTGGAGGAATACCACCGCGACTACGGCTTGAATGCCGTTCGCCTGGCACGCGCAGCCCGTGATGCCGTGGTGCTGCATCCTGGTCCGATCAACCGCGGCGTGGAAATCACTGATGACGTGGCCGATGGACCGCAATCACTGGTGCTGCGCCAGGTCAGCAATGGTGTCGCCATCCGCATGGCGGTGCTGGAGACCTTGTTGGGCTAGGACCCGTTTCTTTGCACGAACGGATTCAGTTGCGATGCTGCTGCAGGGCTTCTTCCACCAAAGCCAGTTGCTGTTGTGCTTCGGTGTTGCCTTCGGCGGCGGCACGTTGCACCTGTTCCATGTCCGGATGGGGAACGATGAGGAGCAGGTTGCCGCAACCGGGGCAGCTGTAGTCGCTGACGTCCTCGTAGGGTTCCAGCGTCATGGCATCCGCATTGCCGCGCCAGCCGCAGCCGCAATCGTGTGATTCGCTGCGCCAGCCTGGGGCGAAGTATTCAAGCATGCGAGCCATGGTGGAATTCCGGAAGCAGGGGGTTGATGGGAGTGGAGGAATGCTTTCCGCACCGTGCACGGAAATACCGGCGAGGGCTGCACATCACGGATGCCAGAATACCCAGCCCGCCAGTGCCGCCAGGTGCAACGCTACCATCAGCCAGAAGACGATGCGGTAGGAGGGCTTGCGTGTCTTGTGGCGCAGCTTGCGTTGTGCGAACAAGGCTGCAGGCCAGCCTCCCGACAGTTCCAGCAGGTGCAGGGTCTGTTCGGGAATGCGCCGGACATTTTTCTGCGCGGCGTGTTTGTCCACGGCGTAAGCGATATAGGTAAACAGCCAGGCGGCTACAAGGAAGAACCAGGTTTCGACAGGGAGGTGGCCACGGTGGATGGTCCAACCCACGCCCAGCAAATATACGGCTACCAGCAGGATGTCGAAGCTGATTGGCCTGGGGTGCCCGGGCTTGTTGCTGCCTGAGGAAGGCGATGCGGAAACATGTGTCCTTGCCGCCGCGCGATGGACATCGACGGCCTTCCATTTGCCATCGGACTGCTGGGCGCGATAGCGAACCAGTTCGTCCACTTCCGGGCGGCGGCCCTGCTGCCGGTAATCGCGGATGTGGAAGAACAGCTTGGTGCCCGGCGCGTCGCCATTCACGGGATTGATGAAGCCGAAGCCGCGCTCATCGTTCCACTCACTGACCTTGCCGAGTCGCTCCATCGATGGACGGCCTCAGTGCAGCAGGATCAGTGTGGCCAGGCCGAGGAAGCAGAAGAAGCCCATCACGTCGGTGACCGCGGTGACGACGACGGTGCCGGCGACGGCGGGATCGATGTTCATGCGCTTGAGCAGCAGTGGCAACAGCACGCCGGCCAGCGCGGCGGCGCAGAAGTTGATGACCAGCGCCGAGGCGATGACCAGCGACAGCAGCCAGTCATGGAACCAGGCAAGTGCCACCACACCAACGATGCTGCCGATCAGCAGGCCATTGATCAGGCCCACGCGCAGTTCCTTCCACAGCAGGATGCGCGCGTTGCTGGGTCCCACCTGGCCCAGTGCCAGGCCTCGCACCATCAGGGTGAGCACCTGTACGGCTGCATTGCCGCCGATACCGGCCACGATGGGCATCAATACGGCGAGGGCAACGATCTTTTCCAGCGTGACTTCGAAGCGGCCGATCACGAATGCAGCCATGAAGGCGGTCAGCAGGTTGATGCCGAGCCACACCACGCGGCCGCGCACGGCGCGCTTGACCGGCGAGAACAGGTCTTCCTCCTCGTCCAGGCCGGCGGCGCCCAGCGCCTGGTGCTCGGCCTGCTCGCGGATGATGTCGACCACGTCGTCCACGGTGATGCGGCCGAGCAGGATGTTGTTGTCGTCCACCACGGGCGCGGATACCCAGTCATGGTCGGAGAACTGGCGCGCCACTTCGTCGGCATTCCAGTCCACGCTGATGGCGGGCTGCTCGTCGTCGATCAGGCGGTTGACCGGGGTGGAGCCTTCGTGGGTGACCAGCGCTGTGAGCGGGATGCGGCCCAGGTATTGGTGGCGGCGACTGACCACGTAGAGGTGATCGGTGTGGTCGGGCAATTCGCCGCGCAGGCGCAGGAAGCGCAACACCACGTCCACGTTGACGTCGGTGCGCACCGTGACCGCATCCGGGTTCATCAGGCGGCCTGCGCTGTCTTCCGGATACGAAAGCACGCGTTCCAGGCGCTCGCGGTTCTCGCGGTCCATGGACTTGAGCACTTCGTCGATGACGGTGTCCGGCAGGTCTTCGACCAGATCGGCCAGGTCGTCGATGTCGAGGTCCTCGACTGCGGCGACGATTTCATCCGGGTCCATTTCGGCCAGCAGGCTTTCGCGGACTTCGTCGCCCACGTGCACCAGCACTTCACCGTCGTCTTCCGGATCGACCAGCCCCCACACCACTTCGCGCTTGCCGGGCGGCAGCGATTCCAGCAGGTTGCCGATTTCCGCCGGGGCCAGCGTATTGACCAGCCGGCGCACGGGGCCAAGCCGGCCGCTGTCGAGCGCGTCGGAAAGCAGGCGCAACTGGCGCGCGGTCTTGTCGTGGCGGACGGCTTCGGCCATGCGCGACTCCTGTTTGTGTGCAGAGCCGCATCGATGCCGGATGCGGCCGGGTCAGGTGTTCATCGCGGCATTATCGCCTGCGTGTCAGGGAATGGACACCCGCGCCGCGATACTTTTTCAGTAAGCCTTGATGAAGGACGCGCCGCAGCGCGTCCGGGATGGCAAACAACAGGGGTCCAAAGGCCCTTTGGACTCCCCGAGGCCCGCTCCCTCAAGACGGTGGTATCGGTCCCTATCGGGATGAGGCGGCTTTCAACCAGCGCTCGATGCCGGCACGGTCGCGCGCTTGCAGCAGGCGGGGCGCACTTGCGCGCAGGGCCGCGAGGTCGCTTTCACGAATGGCCTTGCGCACTTCCAGCAGGGTGGCCGGATGCAAGCTGAATTCGGTCAGGCCCAGGGCCAGCAGCAAGGGCGTGAAGGCAGGATCACCGGCAACTTCGCCACATACCGCCACGGGTTTTCCGTATTGCCGGGCAGTGCCGATGATCTGGTGCAGCAGCGCAATCACGCCCGGATGCAGTACCGAATACAGGTCACCTAGTGCATCGTTGTTGCGGTCCGCGGCGAGCAGGTACTGGATCAGGTCGTTGGTGCCGATGGAGAGGAAGTCCACCTTGTCGGCCAGGCCATGCAGGGCCAGGGCGGCGGCCGGCACTTCGATCATTGCGCCGACCGGGATGCTCTCCGCCGTTTCAAAACCCTGCTGGTGCAACCTGGTGACGACGTGCCGCAGTCGGCGGCGCACGGCGAGGATCTCCTCACGGCTACTGACCATGGGTACCAGGATGCGCAGCGGGCCATAGCCGGAGGCACGGGCGATGGCGCGCAACTGGGTATCGAACACGCTGTCGTGGGTGAGTGACAGGCGCACGCCGCGCACGCCCAGTGCGGGGTTGTCTTCGTTTCCCATTACCAGGCCGGTGCGGTCGGCCTTGTCCGCGCCCAGGTCCAAGGTGCGGATGGTGACTGGGCGGCCGCTCATGCCCAGCACGGCATCGCGGTAGATACGGAACTGTTCTTCTTCGTCCGGTAGCTCGTGGCGCTGCAGGAACAGGAATTCGGTGCGGTACAGACCCAGGCCGGCGGCACCGAGCGCGTGTGCATGGGCCACGTCTTCGCGCGACTCCGCGTTGGCCAGCAAGGTGATGTCCACGCCATCGCGGGTCCGCGAGGGTTTGGAGCGCAGGCGGCCGAGTTCACGCTGCTCGCGTGCGGCTTCACGCAGGCGCTGGCGGTATGCACGCAGGTCCGCTGCATTGGGTTCGACGATGACTTCACCGCTGCTGCCATCGATGCTGAGGACGTCGCCGTCGTTGATCCTGTGCAGCGCCTGTGCCGCGCCCACCACCAGTGGCAGGTGCAGGCTGCGGGCGAGGATGGCGCTGTGCGAAAGCGGGCTGCCGGCGGAGGTGACGATGGCTACCACGCCCTGCGATTGCAGTTGCGAGAGCTCGGAAGGGGCGATGTTGTCGCAGACCAGGATGTCGCCGGCAATGCCGCGGGTGTCGGCGTGGCGTTTCTGCAGGTGCGCGTGGATGCGGCCGATGACGTGGTCCAGGTCGTCCATGCGGCTCTTGAGGTAGGCATCCTCCATGCCGTGGAATACCGCGGCAAGCCGGTCGCGTTGCAGGCGCAGCGCATATTCGGGGCTGTAGCGGCCATCACGGACCAGGGCATCCAGGCCTTGCAGCAGTTCCGGGTCGTCCAGCAGCAATGCGTGCAGGTCGATGAATTCACCGACTTCGCGGGCGAGGGCGCCATGCAGGCGCTCGCGCATGGCATGCATTTCCGTGCGTGCCGCGAGGATGGCTTCGTGCAGGCGCTCGAGCTCGTGGCCGACGGCCTTGGCCGGGATGCGTTGTTCGACGACTTCAAGCGCGTGCGGCTGCCGGACCCTGGCCCTGCCCAGCGCGTTGCCGCGCGAAGCACCGTGGCCAGGAATCAGCAGGCGCACCGGTCAGGTTTCCTCGTCGAATCGTCGCTCGAACAGCGACACCACCGCGTCCATCGCGGCGGCTTCGTCTTCACCATCAATGCGCACGGTGACCGGCGTGCCCTGGCCGGCGGCCAGCAGCATGACGCCCATGATGCTCTTGGCGTTGATCTCGCGCCCCTTGGCCGACAGCGTGGCATTGCAGCGGAACGGCGCCAGTGTCTGCACCAGCTTGGCGGTTGCACGGGCATGCAGGCCCAGCCGGTTGGAGATGGTGAGTTCGCGTTCAAGCATCTTCGAGGATCACTCCGTTGCGTGCGCCTGCGGAAGCGACCGCGGGCAATTCGTCCAGTTCTTTTTCTGCGTAGTTCATCACCCGCAACAGCATGGGCAGGCTGAGTGCGGATACCCGCCTCACCGGCGTGCCCAGACGGGCCAGTTGTGCGGCCAGGTTGCTGGGGCTGGCGCCGTACAGATCGGTCAGCACCAGCACGCCGTCACCCTGGTCCACCCGTCGCAACGCAGCCGATGCCTGTGGCAGCAAGGCGTCCGGATCGGCGTCGAAGGGGACTTCGAACGCCTCGGTCTTCAGCGGCAGTTGCCGCAGCAGGCCGGTGGCGACTGCCAGGATGGACGCGCCGATGCCGGGATGGGTGATGAGAAGAATGCCACAAGCCATGCCGCAACGTTAACAGACGGATGTGACGGGCTGGAAGCGTCTGGACGGTCGATGGAGGGAACAGGGTGTTGCAGGTCAGTCCAGTTCGCGATGGAAGGTGGCCACTTCCGGCCAGCCCTGTTCACGCGCGTGGCGGGCGAGGGTTTCGGCCAGGTAGACCGAGCGATGCTTGCCGCCGGTGCAGCCGAAGGCGATGGTGACGTAGCTGCGGGTTTCCCCCCGCAGGCGAGGTAGCCAGCAATCGAGGAACTGACGCACCTGGCCGACGTATTCGGCTACTTCCGGCTGCGCGTCCAGGTGTTCGCGCACGGGGCCATCGCGGCCGGACAGCGGACGCAGTTCCGGATGCCAGTGCGGGTTGGGCAGCACGCGGGCATCGAACACGAAGTCGGCCTCGGCGGGCAGGCCATGCTTGTAGGCGAAGGATTCGAACAGCAGCGACAGGCCGGTGCTGTGTCCCAGCGCGAATTCGGTGATGATCAGGCGGCGCAACTGGTGGACATTGAGCCGGCTGGTATCGATGACGGTGTCGGCAACCTCGCGCAGCGGGCGGGTCAGTTCGCGCTCGCGGGCAATGGCCTCGGGCAGGGACAGGCCGCGGTGGCTCAGGGGATGCCGGCGGCGGGTATCGGCGAAACGATTGAGCAGGATGTCGTCTTCGGCTTCGAAGAACAGCACCAGCGGATTGAGGCCCAGGTTGTTGCCGGTTGCGCGCCATTGCGCCAGGTGCGAGAGGTCGCTGTGGCGGCTGCGCACGTCGATGCATACCGCCAGCTTTTCCGGCAGGCCGTCGCTGCGCACCAGCCGGCGGACGAAATCCGGCAGCAACTCCACCGGCAGGTTGTCCACGCAGTAGTAGTCCAGGTCCTCCAGCGTGCGCAGCGCGATGGACTTCCCGGAACCGGACAGGCCGCTGACGATGACCAGCGAGTGCGGATTGGCCGTGACGGGTGCGTCGTCGGCGGCTGCCTCGCTCATGGCGAGTTCCGTTCCAGCAGGTTGCTGTGACGGGCGATGAACATGGCGGCCGGATCGATGCCCTTGGTGCGCAGGATATGCAGGCGCGTGGCGGCTTCGGTCAGCACCGCCAGGTTGCGGCCGGGCATCACCGGCAGGGTGATCAGGGGTACGTCCAGGTCCAGCACGTGGCGCTTGCCGGAATCACCGGTAAGGCGCTCGTAGCCATGGGGGTTGGGCTCGGTCATCGGCTTGGTCAGGTGGACGATGAGCCGAAGATACTTGTTCCGTTTGACGGAGGTGTCACCGAACATTTCGCGTACGTTGAGCACGCCCAGTCCGCGCACTTCCAGCAGGTCCTGCAGCAGTTCAGGGCAGGTGCCATCCAGCACGTCCGGGGCGATCTGGGTGAATTCAGGGGCGTCATCAGCCACCAGCCGATGGCCACGGCTGAGCAGTTCCAGCGCCAGCTCGCTCTTGCCGGAACCCGCTTCGCCGGTGATCAGCACACCGATGGAATATATCTCCATGAACACGCCATGCAGGGTGACCCGCGGGGCCAGCGTGCGCGCCAGATGGTATGAAAGGTGGTTGAGCAGCTCATGGCCGCGGTTGGGCGAGGCCCACAAAGGAGTGTCGGATTCGTTGGCGGCTTCGCGCAGGTCTTCCGGACAGGGCTGGCTCTTGCTGATGACCAGGGCCAGCGGGCGGAAATGGATGATCTTTTCGATGGTTTCCCAGCGTTGGCGGGAATCCAGCGAGTCCAGCCATGCGAGCTCCTCGCTCCCCAGGATCTGCACCTTGTTGGGGTAGACGGCATTGAGATAGCCGGCCATCGAGGGGCGCCGGGAAACCGTGTCGCCGGCTTCCAGCACGCGGGTCTCGCCCTTCTGCCCGGCCAGCCAGCGCAGGCCCAGCTTTTCCTTCTGCTGGTCGAACAGTTCACGTGCGGTGATGCTGGTTTTCATGCGGCGGCCTGGCGATGGGGATCGTGGAATGCGGCGAGCAATGCTTCTGCATCGGGCGCGCTGCGCAGGGTAGCGCGGAACCCGGGATCGGAGAAATGCATGGCCAGTTCCGACAGCAGGTCCAACCAGATATCGGCTGCATCCGCCGGGATGGCCATGGCGAAGACAAGATCCACCGGCTGGCCATCGGGGGCGCCGAAATCGATGGCGGTTTGCAATCTCAGCAAGGCCCCGCGCGGGGCTTTCAACAGGGGTGCGCGGCCATGTGGAATGGCGATGCCATGACCAATCGCCGTGCTGCCGGCATGTTCGCGTTGCAGCAGGCTCTCGTGCAGGGCGGCCATGCTGGCTTCATCGCAGGCCAGCAAGGTGGCGGCGGCATCCAATACCGCTTCGCGGTCGGCGGCGTGGACAAGGCGCACGCGCGCCGCCGCGAGCAGTTCCGGCAATGACACTGGGGGGAATCAGTCGGCGTGTTCGCCGCGCGGACCGCGGTGTTCCTGGTCGATCTTCTTCTGCTTGTGCTTCAGCAGCAGGCGGTCGAGCTTGTCGGCCAGGACATCGATGGCGGCATACATGGTCTGCGCGCTGGCGTCGGCATGCAGGGTACGGCCGGGAATGGTGAGTGTGGCTTCGGCCAGATAATCGGGCTTGCGGGTGCCCAGTTGCGCGCGGACTTCGAGGGGTTGTTCGAAATGTCGTCCCAGACGTTGCATCTTGGTTTCGACATATTCGCGCAAGGCCGGGGTTACTTCGATTTCATGGCCGTAGGTCTCGATTCGCATCACTGTTGCCTCCTTCGTTTCGATGGGCCGTGCGTCAGGCACGACATTCGTTTCACAGGCTGGGACCGCAGAGGATGGGGATGGTTCCGGGAAGGTGGTCTCCTTTACGTGATCCTTACACGCTCGTGTGATGAAGAGATATTCATGGCCTCACGATACTTCGCAACGGTGCGGCGCGCTACTGGAATTCCGGCTTCTTTCAACAAGTCGGTGAGTTTGGCGTCGGACAGGGGTTTGCGCGGGTTTTCGCCATCGATCATGCGTCTTATCATCGATTGGATGGCGGTGCTGGAAGCTTCGCCGCCGCCTTCGGTGTTGATGCCCGAAGCGAAGAACGCGCGCAATGGCAGGGTGCCGCGCGGCGTGCGCACGTATTTGCGCGAGATGGCGCGTGAAACCGTGGATTCATGCAGGCCGACTTCATCGGCGACTTCGCGCAGGGTGAGTGGCCGCAAGGCCTGTTCGCCGAATTCCAGGAAGCCGGATTGTTGCTGGACCAGGCAGCGCATCACCTTGAGCAGGGTGTCGCCGCGTGCCTCCAGGCTCTTCAGCAACCAGCGCGCTTCCTGCAGGTGGCCACGCAGGTAGCCTGCATCGCTTTCGCCGCACTGGCGGATCATCTGTTCGTAGCCGCGATGGATGGTGACCCGGGGTTGCATGCCACGGGTGAGGCCGACTTGCCATACCCCGCGCTGGCGCCACACCACGCAATCGGGGACTACGTAAGTGTCGGTGGAAAGTTCGCCGATCTGGGCGCCGGGCTTGGGGTCCAGTGAACGCAGCAACTGGATGGCTTCTTCCACGTCTTCGACGGGCTGCTTGAGTTCGGTGGCCAGTCCGGCGGCGCCACTGCGGGGTAGCCGTTCCAGAGCGGAGTCGACGATCTTCAGGGCAATGGCCTTGCCAGGCGTGTCGTCGGCCAGGGCGGTCAGTTGCAGATAAAGGCACTCGCCGAGGTGGCGTGCGGCGACACCCACCGGATCGAAGCGCTGCACCTGGTGCAGGACGACCAGGATCTCGTCTTCACCGGCGATCACGTCGGGTTTCAGGCTTTCGATGATGTCTGGCAATGGCTCGCGCAGGTAGCCGTCGTCATCAAGGGCATCGATCAGGACGGTGCCGATGGCGCGATCGCGTGGCGACAGGTGGGAGAGGTGCAATTGCCACAGCAAGTGGTCGTGCAGGGTATCTGACTCGGCGACGCGTTCGGCGGCACTGCCGTTGTCGTCGTCATCGAAGCTGCCGCCGGAGCCCGAGGTCCAGGGGCCATCGTCGTCGGCTGCCCAGTCCGTGGGCGGCTCTTCGGCAGTGGATGGGGCTTCGTGGGAGGGCTCTTCGGGTGCGCCGGATTCGGCGGGAGGAGGCGGATTGTCGTCCCAGTCCAGTAGCGGATTGGTTTCCACGGCTTCGGTGAGCTCGGCTTCCAGCTCGACGGCCGACAACTGCAACAGGCGGATGGCCTGACGCAACTGTGGCGTCATGACCAGTTGTTGCCCGAGCGATGTCTGCAGGCGTGGCTTCATTCCGCGATCCGGACCAGGGAGACGAGGCCGTGCCGGATGCGGGTGCGCGACTACAGGCGGAAGGATTCCCCGAGATAGACGCGGCGCACGTCCGGATTGGCCAGCAACGCATCCGGCGCCCCCTGCGCCAATACGGTACCTCCGCTGAGAATATACGCCCGGTCGCAGATTCCCAAGGTCACGCGCACATTGTGGTCGGTGATCAGCACGCCGATGCCGCGATTCTTCAAGTGGATGACGATGCGCTGGATGTCATTGACCGAGATGGGATCGACGCCGGCAAAGGGCTCGTCCAGCAGGATCAGGCGGGGCTTGGCCGCCAGTGCGCGGGCGATCTCGCAGCGCCGCCGTTCGCCGCCGGACAGGCTGGCGCCCAACTGGTCGGCGACATGGGTGATCTGCAGTTCGTCCAGCAGCGAAGCCAGTTCCTGCTCGGCCTGTTCGGCATTGAGGTCCTCGCGCAGTTCCAGCACCAGGCGGATATTGTCGGCCACGGTGAGCTTGCGGAATACGGAGGGCTCCTGCGGCAGGTAGCCCACGCCCAGCTTGGCGCGCCGGTACATGGGTTCGGCGGTGATGTCCTGGCCGTCCAGTTCGATGCTGCCGGCATCGGCGGAGACCAGGCCGACGATCATGTAGAAGCAGGTGGTCTTGCCGGCGCCATTGGGACCCAGCAGGCCCACTACTTCGCCGGGCTCAAGGGTCAGGCCGAAGTCGCTGACGACGTGGCGCTGCTTGTAGCTCTTGCGGAGGTGCTTGGCGATGAGCATCACTTGCCCTGTGCGTTGCGCGGCTGGATGACGGTTCTGACGCGGCTGCCGTCACCGCCGCCCTGAATGGCACCGGTACGCAGGTTGTAGACCATCTTCTGCCCGCTGTTGGAGCCGCTGGGCGAGTGGATGTTGAAATCGCCGATGAGGGTCAGGGTTTCGTTGGCCAGGTCGTAGTCGATCTGCTTGGCCGTGGCGGTCATCGGCGTGCCGTCTTCCATTTCCTGCTTCAGGCTGACGGGGCTCCCGGTGAGCACCAGGCGATTGATCTCGCCGTTGCGGCGGTGCGCGGTGGCCGTGCCGGCCTTGATGTTCAGCGTGCCCTGGGTGATGACCACGTTGCCCGAGAATTTGCACTGCCCGTCATCGGTCAGGTAACAGTCGTTGCGGTCCGCGTCCACGGTGGTGGGCTTGTTGCGGTCCGAAGAACGCGCGTGCGCGCCCGCGACGACCAGCAAGAGCAGGACAAGGAGGGAAAGACTAGGGGCTCGCGGGGTCATAGATAGCCTGGACATTCGATTGCAATTGCACGTGGTTGGAGGCCAGATCGGCGTCCATGCCCGTGCCGGTGAGTATAAGGCCCGGCTGCCGGATGCTGACGGCGGCATCGGTATTGGCCCGGTTTTCGCGGGGGAACACGTTCAGGTGGTCGGTCTTGAACGTGGTGGCCCGCGAGGCCGTGGCGGGACTGGTGCCCACCACGTTTTCCTTCAGGCGCAATTCGTTGCCATCGGCACTGACCCAGCCGGTGTCCGCAGCCACTTCCCAGTGTTGCCCATGGGTATTCGGAACCAGGAATACCGGCTGCACGATCGCCAGCGTCTGGTCGATCAGGTCGCGCTGCATTTCCGGGGCGCGCAGGGTCAGGGATTCCTTGCCCTGCACGTCGAGCGAGATCAGTTCGAAATCCCGCATGACGTAGTCGGAACGGTTCTGTTCCACGGGGATGGGGACGGGGGCGGAAGCCCGGCGTTGCCAGGCCGACCAACCGCTGAAACCGGCGGCAACCAGCAGGGCCAGGCCCAGCAGCAATCGTTTGCTCATTGTGCGTGTGCTCCCGACAGGACGCCGGCGTGGCCCTGTGCCGTGAGGATGATGTCGCAGATTTCACGGGCCGCGCCCTGGCCGCCGTCTGCGGTGGTTTGCCAATGGGCGTGTTCGCCGGTCCAGGGATGGGCGTTGGCTGGAGCCACGGCCAGGCCGACGGCGCGCATCGGGGGCAGGTCCGGCAAGTCATCACCGACGAAGGCGACTTCGTCCAGCCCGATGCCCAGCTCCGCGCACAGCGCGTTGACCTGCGCCAGCTTGTCCTTGATGCCGCCGTGGAAACGCAGGCCCAATTCCGTGGCACGGCGTTCGGCGGCCGCGCTGGTGCGTGCGGTGATCAGCGCCACGTCGATGCCGAACCGGCGCAGCAGGGCCAGCCCCTGGCCGTCATGGACGTGGAAGGCCTTGGTTTCGCGACCATGGTCGTCGTAATAGAGGCGGCCATCGGTGAGCGTGCCATCGACGTCGAAGCAGGCCAGCCGGATACGGGCGGCGCGGGCGACGATGTCGTCGGGGATTCCGGTGAGGGGGGAATGGGCCATGACGGTCTTTACACCACCCGGGCCCGCAACAGGTCATGAATGTTCAAGGCCCCGACCACGCGCTTTTCGGCATCGACCACGATCAGGCCGCTGATCTTGTGGGTTTCCATCAGGCGCGCGGCTTCGACGGCCAGTTGGTCTTCGGCGACGGTCTTGGGGTTGCGGGTCATCAGGTCGGCGATCCTGGCCGTGCGTACGTCCAGAAGGGTGCTGTCCAGTGTGCGTCGCAGGTCGCCGTCGGTATACAGGCCCACCAGCCGGCCATCGTCGTCGACCAC
>JBQGFJ010000096.1:0-9934 GCA_052040085.1 Pseudoxanthomonas sp. | reverse complement strand
GCCATTGGCATCCGTGGTGCACGAAGCTGCGCTCAAGCTGGCGCCCGCGCCGACGGTGAAGTCGACGGTGGTGCCTGCAACCGGGTTGTTGTTGCTGTCCAGCGCGGTCACGGTCGCGGTGTGCGACTCGGTACCCGCGGTTTTGTTGCCCGTGCTGACCACCAAGTTCGACGTGGTCGTGGTCACGGCACCGGCGACGAAGGTCACCGACGCTGGGCTGTTGACCACGGCATTGCCGCCGATGGTGGCATTGACCGTGTAAGCACCCGCCGTGGTGGAGCTGATGGTCACCCCACAAACGCCGTTGACATCCGTTGCGCAGGAAGCTGCGCTCAAGCTGGCACCCGCGCCGACGGTGAAGTCGACGGTGGCGCCTTCCACCGGGTTGTTGTTGATATCCAGCGCGGTGGCCGTAGCGGTGTGCGTGGCCACGCCTGCGATCTTGTCACCGGTGCTGACAACCAGGTGCGATGTTGTATTCGCGGCGCTGCCCGCAATGAAGATGGCGCCGCCCGGACTTCCGCCTACCTCTTCACCGCCAATGCGTGCCCATATTGAATGCGTGCCTGACACCAGCGAAGTCACCTGGACGGTGCAAACTCCACTGGCCGATGTTGTACAACCGCCATTGCTCAGGCTTGCATCCGGGTCGGCGGCAAAGACCACTTGCGTGTCCGGCACGATGTTCCCGAACATGTCACGCGAGGTGACGGTGACGGAGTGCGACGACTGGCCGTTGGCCTCCTGGTTTCCGCCGCTGACAACCAGTTCCGAGGCAGAGGCCACCACCGGGCCATGGACAAACCTCAGCGTGACGGGGCTGCCCGGAATTTCGGTGCCGTCAATAGACAGTCGGAATAAGTGATCTCCTGCGCGGTCACTGAGAACTTCCCATCCGCAGTTACCGTTATCCGTAGTGCATTCACTGGATACTGTGGGATCAGGTTCAACTTCATGAAGGTCCACCTTGACTCCAAGAACGGAGTTGCCATGGGCATCCCTCGTGAACACGCGAACTGTGTGGAAATCAATCTTATTGGCAATCCTGTCGCCTTGGCTTGTTTCCACCGTGGTTGCTGCAATGGAGAACGGGCCCGCCACGAAGCTGGCCGTGACCGGGCTGCCGCCTACTGCTGCACCGCCGATACTGGCCTCTACCGCATGGTCGCCCGCCACCAAGGAGGTCACCAAGGTGGTACACGTGCCATCGTCATTCGTGACGCAGGACGCTGCGGTGAGAGTGGCGTTGGCGGCTGCGGTGAAGTTCACCGTGGCGCCGCTCACCAGATTGTTGCTGGCGTCCCGGGCCGTTGCGGTGATGGTGCGACTGTCCGTGCCATTGGCAATCACGGTGCCAGCCGTAGTGATGGTCACATTGGAAGTGGCAGCGGAGGGATCCCACGCCACGAAGAGAGCCCTGAGCGGGCTGCCGCCTATGTATGTCCCGCCACTTGCTAACGTGTAGCCACCAAGAAGGACGTTTACCCCGTAGTTGTTTACCGTGGAGGATCTGATCTGGGTGGTGCAAACACCGCTTGCGTTGGTGACGCAGGTATCCGCCGACAAACTGGCGGCAGTGCCGGTGCGGAAATACACCGTGACACCTTCCATCACACGGCTGTTGGTATCCCGGACGGTCGCGGTAATGGTGTGGAAGTCCGTGCCATTGGCTCGCTGGGTGCCCGGACTGATTTCGGCTGTCGATGTCGATGCCGACGCCGGCCCCGCCACGAAGCGGGCCGAAAGCGGGCTGTTGCTTATCTGCGCACCGTTTGCGCCACCCGTCCTGACGGTTACCGGGTAGTCGTTTACCGTGGTGGAGGTGATCTGGACGCTGCACACGCCACTCGTGTTGGTGACGCAGGTAGGCGCCGACAAACTGGCGGCCGCACTGGTGCTGAAATACACGGTGGCACCGCTCGCCAGATTGTTGTTGGCATCCCGGATGGTCGCGGTGATGGTGTGGAAGTCCGTGCCATTGGCAGTCGGCTGGCCCGTGCTGATCGTAGCCGACGATGCCGTTGACGATGGCGGACCGGCCACGAAGAGGACCATGACCGGGCTGCCGCCTACCGCCACACCGCCAATACGGGCCTCTACCGCATGACTACCTGCCACGGTGGAGGTCACCTGGGTGGTGCACGAGCCCCTTGAGGCGATCACGGGCCAGTCGAGTGCGTTCGTGACGCAGGACGCCACCGAAAGATTGGCGTCGGCGGCAGCCGTGAAGTTCACCGTGGCGCCGCCCACCAGATGGCCGTTGGCGTCGCGCGTTGTCACGGTAACGATATTTCTGTCCGTACCATTGGCCGCCATGGCATTCTGAGTTCCGACCCTTGCCGTCGACACCGGCGCCGACACCGGCCCCGGCACGAAACGGGCCGAAAGCGGGCTGTTGCTTATCTGCGCACCGTTTGTGCCACCCGTCCTGACGGTTACCAGGTAGTCGTCTACCGTGGTGGAGGTGATCTGGACGCTGCACACGCCACTCGTGTTGGTGACGCAGGTAGGCGCCGACAAACTGGCGGCCGCACTGGCGCCGAAATACACGGTGACACCGCTCGCCAGATTGTTGTTGGCATCCCGGATGGTCGCGGTGATGGTGTGGAAGTCCGTGCCATTGGCTATCGGCTGGCCCGTGCTGCTGATCGTAGCCGACGATGCCGATGCCGATGGCGGACCGGCCACGAATTCCATCGTGACCGGGCTGCCACCGATGGCAGCATTATTTGATGCGAGACGCGCATTCACCAGACGTGCGCCCGCCACGGTCGAATATACGTCAGTCGCACACTCGCCACTGGATCTTGTAGTGCAGCTATTGCTGCTGAATGTGGTTCCCACGCCCTGGGGGCTGGAAAAATTCACCACGGCATCCGAAACAGGATTATTGTTTCCATCCCTTACCGTTACGCTGACGACATGGTTGGAACTGCCATTGGCAGGCCGGGTACCGCTAGTAGCAACGGCCACACTGGAAGTTGATGCGCTTGGCTGCCCCGCCACGAAGCGGGCCGAAAGCGGGCTGTTGCTTATCTGCGCGCCGTTTGTGCCACCCGTCCTGACGGTTACCGGGTAGTTGTTTACCGTGGTGGAGGTGACCCTGACGCTACATACGCCACTTGTGTTGGTGACGCAGGTAGGCGCCGACAAACTGGCGGCAGCACTGGCGCCGAAATACACGATGACACCACCTGCCAGATTGTTGTTGGCATCCCGGATGGTCGCGGTGATGGTGTGGAAGTCCGTGCCATTGGCAGTCGGCTGGCCCGTGCTGATCGTAGCCGACGATGCCGATGCCGATACCGAACCGGCCACGAATTCCATCGTGACCGGGCTGCCACCGATGTCCGCATTGTTTGATGCGAGACGCGCATTCACCAGACGTGCGCCCGCCACGGTCGAATATACGTCAACCCCACAACTACCACTGTCCGTTGTAGTGCAACTATTTCTGCTGAATGTGGTTCCCACGCCCTGCGGGCTGGAAAAATTCACCACGGCACCCGGAACAGGATTATTTTCGGCATCCCTTACCGTTGCGAGGACGACATGGTTGGCTTGGCCATTGGAGTTGGTCGGGCCATCGGCAATCTTGGTACCAACAGTAATAACCGCCACACTGGAAGTTGATGCGCTTGGCTGCCACGCCACGAACCGGGCCGTGAGCGGGCTGCCGCTTATGCTTGTGCCACTTGCTGCCGTGTTGCCACCAAGACGGACGTTTACCCCGTAGTTGTTTACCGTGGAGGATCTGATCTGGGTGGTGCAAACACCGCTTGCGTTGGTGACGCAGGTATCCGCCGACAAACTGGCGGCAGTGCCGGTGCCGAAATACACCGTGACACCTTGCATTAGCTGGTCGTTGGTATCCCGGATGGTCGCGGTGATGGTGTGGAAGTCCGTGCCATTGGCTCGCTGGCTGCCCGGACTGATTGCGGCCGACGACCCGGAAGCCGAAGGCGACGCCACGAACTGGGCCGTGACAGGGCTGCCGCCCACCACGCTTCCGTTGATTTGCGGGGCGACTTGGTACGTGCCGGGCCAAGTGGCAGTCAGCGTCACTTCACAAATGCCATCGGGGTCGGTTGTACACACCCCCGTGGACCATTGCGCATTGGGGATTTCGGGGAAGACTACCTGCCGATTTTGTAACGAATTTCCGAAGGCGTCCCTGATTGTCACTTTCACCAGGTGAGCATCCGTACCGTTCGCAGCCCGGGTTCCGGATGAGATCTCCAGGGTAGAACGTGCGGCCGAGGAAGCGGCTACAAAGAAAATCGCCGTGACCGGGCTTTGGAGAAGGGGGTTGCCGTCATACCGTGCAACGATTTGATGACTTCCTGACGTGGTGGCCGTCACTAACACCGAGCAGGTCCCAGCCGAGGCCCCAGTCCCGCTCGTCATGCACGCAGGATTCAATAGCCGGGCCCCACCGTCCGGATTGGTCAATGCGAATGTAGCCAGTTGACTCGGTATGAGCCGATTGTTCTGGCTCCGCAGTATTGCCGTGACAGCATAGCTGTCCACGCCATTGGCGGTAGTTGAAGACGTCACCGCGGCTATGCGCACTTCCGAATTGGCTGCCGACGGAAGACCACTCGCGAAAGTGACACTGTGCTGGCGATTTCCTAGCCAAGCAATCGAAGTATCAGAGCCACCGGTACGCGCCCGGATATTGGCAGTAAACGTGCCAGAAACCACAGAATATGCTCGTACTGTGCATGTACTTGTACCAGAAATTTGGTTTCCGCTATGAACAGAGACACAGGTGGTCGGCGAAAAGCGAACGCGACCATCGTCGGAAGTGAAAGTCACGGTAATGCCGCCGGCGCTTGGATACCACGCATCGCGCCTCAAGTTTGCAGTGACAGTAAAGCCATCCTCCGGGACATTGGTGGCATAGGCCCTAGGGGGAGCAGACACTGTGAGGCTTGAATGTTGTGCAGATACTTGCGCACAGGCATCAGACGAAACGCCAAGGCCAAACATGGCCACCATCAGCCACAAGAAAGGCTGGCCAGAAAAAATTACCTGGCTTCGCGTGGCAGCAACATGCATGACGGAATCCCCCGCCCTTGTACGGCGTGCCAGCCCGGCACGCGCCAGGGCACCACACACCATCACCAGACCTTGCTTGATCACACTCGTCACGCCACTACTCCTGCACTCGGTATTCCGCGCCTTGGCGCGAACCTGATATGAAACAGACAACAGGACGGCCATGCCGCCCACCCCGTGGGCACCGGAGATGACGCAGGGCTTTTGCCACACGCAAAAAGCCGCCACCACCGGCTGGCGAACGCAGCGAAGAACAGGATGAATCCGGCTATCTGTTGTTTCAGGCAAAAGCCAACCCGGCGAAGCAACGCCCCGCCCGGCAAAGCGCCCTGAACGGGCACCCCGGGCTCTTGCACTACGCTCTGGCGGCTTGAATCCATGGAACGAATGATTGAAGCCGCTGCAATACCGCCTTCAACACGGATGTGGCAGGCATCTCGCCCCGCCCGCTACACCTCATGCATGGACGTACTACCAAAAGAGCCAAAGCACGGTATCGGCACGACGCCATGCAAAAAATACAAACCCTTGCAAAACCGCCGCACATTTCCCGGGACTGCAACGCACGTAACGTTTCTCGTTTTTGCCCGCACGCATGAGCAGGCGGTACGTGGCGCTCACTGCGCAACAGGCCCGCCTTGCCATGCGTTGAAGCCGAAGCGCCCGCAGGTCTTGCGCGCGGCGGTTTCCAACCGCTCACGGCATTTGCCTGACAACACGCTGCCACGTGATGCGCGTGACCAGCACAAGCGCGTTCCATACACAACAGCCGTTGTGCATGGAACATCCAGCGCGCGCGGATACCACTCAGGCGCCGTTTAATTTATGAACCAGTTAGTCCTGTATTCAGGCCGCGTTGCGTGGCCCTGCCGATACTGCACGCACCGGCGAGCGCTCCCTCTCTCCTGCGCAAGCCGGAAATAACAATAATCACGAGGTTGTACCCATGAAAAAATCCCTGCTTGTCCTGGCTACCCTGTTGGCCGCGCCCTTCGCCGCTTCTGCCGCCGATGGCGTTTCATACAACTATGTGGAAGGCGGTTATGCCGCCAGCAAGCTTTCAGGTCCGGATGCGGATGGTTGGTCGATTGGTGGTTCCGGCGCCATTGCGCCCAACTTCCATGTGTTCGGCAACTACACCACCCAGAAAATCGACAACACCAGTTTCAATATCGATAACTGGCGCCTGGGCGTGGGCTACAACCATGAGATTGGCCCCCAGACCGACATCCTGACCCGCGTCGCTTATGAGCGCTACGAAACCGACGTGCGGAACTTCAATGGCTACAGCGTGGAAGTGGGCCTGCGCAGCGGCTTCACCCCCAACTGGGAAGGCTTTGCACTGGCTGGCTATGAAGACGGCAGTGATTTCGATGGCGACTTCTATGGCCGCATCGGCACCCAGGTGAAGTTCAATGCCAACTGGAGCGCGTCGGGTGAAGTGAAGTTCGCCGATGGCGATTCGCAGTGGTTCGTGGGTCCGCGCTACACCTGGTAACAGGTTCCAAGCACGCAACCTGCAACATCCGTTCGTCCACGAAGCCCGGCCATGCCGGGCTTCGTCGTTGATGGCGGCAGTCAACGCCGGATTACTGCGGCAAACGCGGCACGCCGTGCGAATCGCGAAGTTCCGTCACGGCCTCATCATGGATCTTCTGTTTCATGTCCCGCCCGGGCAATTCGGCCGTTTGTTCTCCGCGCGCAGCCTTCAGCGCATTGGCATAGCAGCGGCTGGCTTGCGCATCGTCACCCGATTCAGCGAAACCCGTTCCCAATGCCTCCCATGCCTCTGCGCCCGCACCCTGCGCCAGCGCACGATGCAGGAAATCCCTGGCCTGCGGCCATTGGCCCTGTTCGCGCGTCAGACGCGCCAATGCGATGAGCAAGGCCGGACTGGCCGGATGTGCCTGCAACCAGCGTTGTGCACTGGCACGCCGCGAATCAATCCGCGCAACAGGCAGGCTTCCATACAGCGATACCAGTCCCTCGTTCCAATCGGCCTCGATGGCATGTTCCAGGCTATGCACGGCCGCATCATCCCAACGCAATGCGGCTGCACGCCGCGCATAGGCCGCGACCACCGAGGCTTCGGTGCGCAAAGGCTTGGGCAACGCTTCCCAATGATCGGCCAAGGCATTCGCATCCCCGGCCTGATCCAGTGCCTGGGCCGCCAGCCTGATTTCCAGCGCGGCCAGTGCGGTGGGGGACAACGCCTGCTGCTGCCTGATGGCACCCAACAAGCCATAGGCCTCGCCTGCCTTGCCCGTGCTTGCCAAAGCTTCTGCACGCAAGGCGGTTCCGCGCGGCGGCAACGGCTGCACGGCGGGCGCATCCAGTGAAGAAAGCGCAGCAGGGGCATCGTGATGGGCCAATGCGCGTTCGGCCACCACGATGGCATGCAGGACCGGATGCGCTTGCGCAAGCGCATCAAGGTGCCGCCGGGCTGCTTCGGCATCGCCACTCGCTTCCGCGGCACGCACGGCAGCCGCACGGGCAACGCCTGCCGCCTCCTTGTCTTCGGCAGCCAGCGCCAGCAGCTTGCCTGCACGTTGCCAACGCCCGGACTGCAACGCATCCAGTCCTTCGATCAAGCGCGCCCGCGCCTGTTTGCGGCGATGATGTGCCCACGCGCGAAACGGCAACGCCAGCAGCGTCCACAGCAGCCACAGGGCCAACGCCAGCAGCAATGCGACGAGTATCGCGCCGGGCACCGTGGTGCTGTAGTCGTAGCCGCCGGCACGCACGAAGACTTCACCGAAATCGCGCGCCGAACCATCGGCCAGCCATTGCGCCGCCAGCACGCCCAGAACGACCAGCAACAACAGCAGGACCACGTTCTGGAAAATCTTCATGGCCGCGTCTCTTCCGCCATGATGCCAAGCGCGGCAGGCGCCACCACTGCTGGACGAGTGCCACTTCCGGCACGGCGCAGGGCCCGCAACTGTTGAAGCGTGCTGCCCGACAGCGGCAGCACGGGCTGCAGGGATTGCTCACCCAGCGCGCGCAGCAAGGCTTTGACCTCCTCCCGCGGCGCCGACTCGGGCCACAGACGGGGCAGCCAGGCGTCGATCCTGCCAAGCGCTGCCTTGAACCCTTCCACGTCACCCCGTTCGACGGAGGCACGCGCCAGGCCAAGTTCGATCTGCACGGCTGCCTCGCCTGCGCTACGTTGCGAAGGCGACAGGATCACGTCGCTCTTCGATGCCCGCACATCCACCAAGGGCGCCAACAAGCGTTGCCAGGTTGGGCGCGTGGCGTCCGCGCCACTTCCTTCATCCGCAGGAATCGTGGCGAGCAATGCCGCCAGTGCCTCCAGCTTTTCGGTGACGGCTGCTTGCGGATTGCTACCCAGCGCCGCCAGTTCGGCCTGTTCCTGTGCCAGCGTCTGCTTGAGGTTGAGCATGCGCAGGTCGTCGATCCCATCCAGCAGTCCACCCGCCAATGCGTAGGCTTGGCGTGCACCGTTCACGTCGCGCGCCACCAGCAGGCGCTGCAACCCGACGGAAAGTGCCAGTTCCACTTCATCCAGCCGCAAGGCCTGGGCGCTGTTGCGATCGGGATTGGACAGGCGTGCCACGCTTTCCTCCAGCAGGGCACCACGCTGGCTAAGACCGAGGACTTCGTCACGCAGGACGCGGTTGGTGGCAACGGCATCCTGCAAGCGCTGCGCTTGCGCGCGCTGGTCGCCGCGCAGGGCATCGATGCGTGCTTCCAGTGCAAGCACCTGCTGCTGCACATCCGCCGCTTCCGCCTGCTCGCGCGCATCACGTGCCTGCCACCACGCCCAGCCTCGCCACGCGCCCAGGCCCAGCACCGCCGCCACGAGCAGCAGCAGGATTCCGGTGCGCGACGCAGGTCGGCGGGAAGGGGTGGTCTGGTCGTTCACGACAGCGTCCTTGTGGGCCCAATGGCCATGGGCGGAATGCTAACGGATGCCAGCGATATTGGCTTCGGATGCTGCCTGAACAAGCTGTCCTGACGCCGGCCCTTCCGCCACCCGCACGGTGCGGAATCCCGCCTCCAAGGCGATCCGTTGCAAGCGTGCGCTGGCTGCCACCACGGGAAGGCTGCGCAAATGGTCCGCGGCATTCCCAGGCAATTCCGCCAGGACATGTTCCAGTGCCCCGGCACTGCTGAGGGCCAGGAAAGCAGGTGCGCGCAAGGCCATGAGCCTGGCAATGGCCGTCTTCGACAACGGCAGCGGCACGCGCTCATAGATATCCGCCCGCAGCACCGTCGCGCCACGTTCGGCCATGGACGGCGCAAGCACCCCACGGCCTTCCGGTGCCGTGACCAGGCCTACCGTCACGCCCTGCAGCGCCTGCAATGCAGGCAAGTCCAGCAAGCCTTCGCTGTCCATGCGCGCCGGTGCCTGCACCTGCGTCACGCCGGTCAGGCGCAATGCCTCCGCGGTACCGGCACCCACGGCGATCCAGGTTTGACCCGGGAGGGGCGACAGGGACGCGAGGGCTGCCGCTGCACGCACCGCGACCGGACTGGTGAACAGTACGCGGTCCGCCGCAAGGGCAACATCCAGCGACTTGCGGGTATCCGCATCGTCACGGAAACGGAGCCGCCAGGGTGACAGCGCCAACACGCGCGCACCCCGCTTCCGCGCGGCACGGCGCAAGGCCGCATGTTCGCCCTGCGGTCGCAGCGAGATGACGTACCATCGTGCCGGTTCGGTGAAAGCCATGCATGGATTATGTTCGATGACCGGCCCCAGCGCGTTGCACGCCTTGCAGGACCATTTTGTTTCCATGCCGCCGGTGGCCGCCATGCAGGTGTCCGTCGCGGGTCATGAAAACGGCCAACTCTCCCTGCATGCGCCACTGTCGGCCAACGTCAACGACAAACACTGCGCCTTCGGAGG
>JBQGFJ010000095.1:0-3062 GCA_052040085.1 Pseudoxanthomonas sp. | reverse complement strand
CTGGAGAACATCGAGATCAAGTTGCCGACCATCATCAAGAATGATGGTCGGCGCGATGCCTTCGATGCACGCAAGTTGCGCGCCGGTTTCGATCGTGCGTTGCAGAAGCGGCCTGTGTCGGAAGAGCAGATCGAGTCAGCCGTGCGCGCGGTGATCCACCGCATGCGCATGAGCGGCGAACGCGAATTACCATCGTTGCGCATCGGTGACTTCGTCATGGATGAACTGCGCAAGCTGGACCACGTGGGCTATGTGCGCTTTGCCTCGGTCTACCGCAGCTTCGAGGACGTGGCCGATTTCCGCGAGGAGATCGAAAGACTTGAACGTGACCTGCCCGCAGGCAGTGGCCAGTTGCCCTTGCTTGGCGGGGACGATGTGTCATCCGCATCCAGGGGCAGGAAGCGGTAATCGCGATGGCAGGGCGGCAGGTGTTCTCGATGACGGGGCCGGTGGTTGCCGTGATGGCCGCGGTGTTGTCGTGGATATTGGTGGGCGTGCTGGCACCGGCATTCGAGAATGCGGGCATGGAGCTGCCTGCATTGACGGCTTGGTGGCTTCGACATCATTACCTGGGATGGTTGTTGCCCATCGCCACGGCACTGGTCTGGTGGCGCTTGTCCGGCAATCCGAATCGTGAGCGGATCACCAATGCGGTCGGCATGGCTGGCGCACTGCTGTTGACGGTGATTGGCATCGTGGCGCTGTATCTCCCGGTGGTGGGCATGGCAGGCGCCGTGTGAAGTGCCGGACAGGCAAGAGGACGAAATGATGGCAGACGCTTTTTCATCCACAGACCATGTGTTGATGGCGCGTGCGTTGCGCCTTGCCGAGCGCGGTGCCTATACCACCCGTCCCAACCCGATGGTGGGGTGCGTGATGGCGCATGGCGATGAGGTCGTGGGCGAGGGTTGGCATCAGCGCGCCGGTGAACCGCATGCGGAAGTGTTTGCTCTGCGCGAAGCGGGTGAGCGTGCACGTGGTGCGACGGCCTATGTGACCTTGGAGCCCTGTGCGCACACCGGGCGGACCGGACCCTGTGCCGATGCGTTGATCGAGGCAGGCGTGGCGCGCGTGGTGGCGGCCATGCGCGATCCGTTCCCTCAGGTGGACGGAGCCGGGTTCGCGCGTTTGCAGCAGGCAGGCATCACGGTCGAGTCGGGGTTGATGGAGGCCGAGGCACGGCATCTCAATCGCGGCTTCCTCTCGCGCCTGGAGCGCGGTCGTCCCTGGGTGCGGGTGAAGCTGGCGATGAGCCTGGATGGCCGTACGGCCGCTGCCAACGGGGATTCCAAATGGATCAGTGGGGAGGCATCGCGGCTGGACGTGCAGCGTTGGCGTGCACGCAGCGGCGCCATCCTGACCGGTGCAGGCACGGTGCTGGCCGATGACCCTTCATTGACGGTGCGGCTGGGGGATGACACGCCCTTCGTGCCACCGTTGCGCGTGGTGCTGGATGCCGGGCTTGCCACCATCGCGCGTGGGCGCGTGCGCGAGGGAGAGGCTCCCACGCTCTATGTCCATGCGCCGGATGTGAAGCCGCCGCGCGGGATGGAGGTGCAGCGTGTATCGGCACCCGTTACCGGTGCGGGCTTTCATCTGGGCGCCGTGTTGGAACTGCTGGCGTCGCGCGAAATCAACGAAGTGCAGGTGGAGGCAGGCGCGACCTTGGCCGGGGCCTTCCTCGCTGAAGGTTTGGTGGACGAACTGCTGCTCTACGTGGCGCCGGTATTGCTGGGCGACGGGGGGCGGCCGTTGTTCGCCGGGCTCGGGATCGAAAACATGCTGCGGAAGTACCACCTGCAGGTGATCGACACGCGCGCGGTGGGTGCCGACCACAGGCTGCTCTTGCGGCCGGCAGGATATGAAGGCGGCTGACGTGCCCGTGGTTTTTTGCACGGCCTGCCTTTTCCCTGCATGGGGTGCGGGCTCAAGACCGTGACGGCCCACGCATGTGATTAAAATGTCGCCATGAATGACATGCCAGCCAGCTTGGCCAACCACCTGCTCATTGCGCTGCCCGCGCTGGACGATCCCAATTTTGCCCGCAGCGTCACCCTGGTCTGCCAGCACGATGACGATGGCGCCATGGGCGTGGTCATCAACCGCCTATCCACCTACACGCTGGCCGATGTGCTGGCGCAGATGCAGTTGCCTGCCCATGCCCCCGGCCTGGACCAGCGCATCGTGGTGGACGGTGGCCCGGTGCATCCGGAGCGAGGCTTTGTCCTGCATGACGGCGATCCCGGCTGGGATTCCACCTTGCGCATTGCCAACGACCTCTACCTGACCACTTCGCGCGACATCCTGGAGGCGGTTTCCGAAGGGCGCGGCCCCGATCGCCTGATCGTGGCGCTGGGATGTGCCGGCTGGGGGGCAGGGCAACTGGAATTCGAACTGGGTGAGAACAGCTGGCTCACCGTCCCCGGCAATACCGATCTGTTGTTCGACGTGCCGCTGGAACAGCGCTGGCAAGCCGCGGGCGGCCTGATCGGCGTGGACATGACCCGGCTGACGGATTACAGCGGCAATGCCTGAGGCTTGCCCATGAAACTGGACGGCACCGTGCTGGGTTTCGACGTGGGCGCGCGCCGCATTGGCGTGGCGGTAGGCAGCGCCTTCGGTACCGGCGCACGCGCGCTGGCGGTCGTGGATGTGCATGGCGATGGTCCCGACTGGAAGGCGATTGATCGCCTGAAGACCGAGTGGCGCCCGGACGGACTGGTGGTGGGTGACCCGATGACCCTGGACGGTGGCGACCAGCCCATCCGCAAGCGGGCACAAGCCTTTGCCTTGGCATTGAAGGAGCGCTACCGCTTGCCGGTGGTGATGGTGGACGAACGCTCCAGCTCGGTGGAAGCCGCGCAGCGATTCGCGCAGGACCGTGCCGAAGGCCGCAAGCGCCGCCGTGACGCCGCCGCGCTTGACGCCGTGGCAGCGGCCGTCATCATCGAACGCTGGCTGGCTGCACCGCAGGATGCCACCCATGTTTAGACCTTCCCTTGCCTTTGCAGGAGCGGCCTTGGCCGCGATGGCTTTCACGGTAAAGCTTCATCGCGGCCAAG
>JBQGFJ010000094.1:0-12358 GCA_052040085.1 Pseudoxanthomonas sp. | reverse complement strand
GACTTCAGTAGATCGGGGCGGCGCAGGAACGGGCTGTCCATGGGCGTGGCGCCGCCCACCACCACGTGGTTGCCGCCGCCGGTACCGGTGTGACGCCCGTCGATCATGAACTTGTCGGTGCCCAGCCGGGTCTGGCGTGCTTCTTCGTAGATCGTGGTGGTGATGTCGACACACGTCCGCCAGTCGGCGGCCGGATGGATGTTCACTTCGATGACGCCGGGGTCGGGAGCGACGCGGATGACATCGATGCGTGGATCATGCGGGGGCGCATAACCTTCAATCTGCAGCGGCAGGCCGAGTCGCCGCGCGGCATCTTCGGCGGCAGCGACCAGCTCCAGGTAATCCTCCATCGATTCAACGGGCGGCATGAAGAGATTCAAGCGGCCATCGCGTGCTTCCACCGACAGGGCAGTACGCACGGCGCCGTCGATGTGGTCCAGGGTTTGCTCCACACGCGCCTGCGCATCACCTTCGGTCGCGTTGAAGGAAGCGACGGCTTGTGCGGGCACGATGGAGACTTCGCCGCTGGCCTCGGGCACGGGAATGTCCGGGTGCTGGCGGCCCGGAGTAAATGTGCGTGGCAAGGGCAGGCGATCGACGCTGGGGTCCAGCGGCACGACGTAGGGGAAATCGACCGGCCGCAGGTGCGGCAGTGACCCCAGCGGCAAGCGATAGCCCACCGGTGAGTCACCGGGCACCAGGAACAGTTTTCCGCGCCGGGTCTTCCATTTCTCGCTGCGCCAGCGCACGGATGGCCGCGCTTCGCTGTTCCAGCGCTGTACCGGCAACACGTAACCGGAGGCTTCGGTCAGGCCGCGCTCGAACACGCGGGCCATGCGTGCGCGTGCTTCGGCATCTTTCAGTTCGGAATTGAGCGGGTCGACGTTCGCCGGCAGGTTGCCTTCCTTCAACAGCCACTCGCCCGGGTCTTCGTAGGCGGGCGCCACGTAGCCGTTGTCTATCCCGAGCGTATCGGCGATGGCCTGCAGCAGGGTTTCTGCATCGTGCGCATTCGCCGCGCGCTCGCTTTCTTCGCGCGCGATCAGCGAAGGGTCGGTCCAGATCGGTTCGCCGTCCTTGCGCCAGTACAGTGAGAAGGTCCAGCGCGGCAGCGATTCGCCGGGATACCACTTGCCCTGGCCGTGGTGGATGAAGCCCCCGGGCGCGAAGCGTTCGCGCAGGCGGCGGATCAGGGCATCGGCCTTCGCGCGCTTGGTGGGCCCGACGGCCGCGGTATTCCATTCGGCGGATTCGAAATCATCGATGGAAATGAAGGTGGGTTCGCCGCCCATGGTCAGGCGTACATCCTGTTCGCGCAGCACGCGGTCGACGGCTTCACCCAGATCATCCAGCGCCTGCCAGGACTCATCCGGGAACGGCCAGGTGATGCGGGGATGCTCGGCCACGCGGGTGACCGTCATGTCGAAATCGAAACGCGTATCGACCGGGCCGTCGCTGCTCAGTGATCCACTGATCGGCGCGGCGTTGCGGTAGTGCGGGGTGGCGGCGACCGGGATATGGCTTTCACCGGTCAGCAGGCCGGACGTCGGGTCCAGGCCGATCCAGCCGGCGCCGGGCAGGTAGACCTCGCACCAGGCATGCAGGTCGGTGAAGTCGTGGTCGGTGCCCGGCGGGCCATCCAATGAAACAAGGTCTGGCTTGAGCTGGACCAGGTAGCCGGAGACGAAGCGTGCGGCGATGCCCAGGTGACGCAACACCTGCACCAGCAACCAGGACGAGTCGCGGCAGGAGCCGGCGGCCAGCGACAGGGTTTCTTCCGGCGTTTGCACGCCGGCTTCCATGCGGATCAGGTAGCGGATCTTGCGCTGGATGCGCGCATTGAGATCGACGATGAAATCCACCGTGTTGCGTGGGCGACGATCAAGGCCATCCAGGAACGCGGCGAGTGCCGGTCCGGCCGGTTCCGGCTGCAGGTACAGGGACAGGTCCGGGGCAATGTCGGCGGGGTAATCGAACGGCCATTGTTCGGCCTCCTCTTCCACGAAGAAGTCGAACGGGTTGTAGACCGTCATGTCGGCGATCAGGTCGACTTCGATCTTCAGCTCCGTCACCGGCTCCGGGAACACGAACCGGGCCAGGAAGTTGCCATACGGGTCCTGTTGCAGATTCACGAAATGATTCGAGGGCGTGACCCGCAGCGAGTGGCTGAGTACCGGAGTGCGCGAATGCGGTGCCGGACGAAGGCGGATGACCTGGGGTCCCAGCCGGACCGGTCGGTCATAGCGGTAGTGGGTCAGGTGGTGGATCGCAGCGTGGATGGCCATGCGTGTCCGTTGTGGGCTGGGCCTGTGGGGGAAGGCTCGACAGCCCTTGCAGGTTACAGCCTGCGCAACGGCGTTTTCAAACCTGCCGCGTGCTTTCCCGGGGCCGATACAATGGCGGCCGATGATGCGCGGATCGACCCACTCCAGGCACCTGGCATGGCTGGCACTGGCGGCAGCCTTGCTGATGGCGTTCGCGCCCGCGGTGAGCCGGGTCGTGGTGGCGGCTGCCTCCAAGGCCACGCCGGTGTTGATGGAACTGTGTACTGCCTCCGGGTTGAAGGTGATCGACGTGGCGCCTTTCGTCGGCGCGCTGGAAGAGACGCCGGCCACCCCGCATGTGATGGAAGAAGCCTGCGCCTACTGCACGCTGTTGCCGTCGCTTGCTTTTGCATTGCTGGTGCTTTGCGCTTTGCTGCTGCGTCCGCTGCCGGCCCTGTCGCCGCGCCTTCACCGGTTCTTCCCTGCGTTTCCCCGCAACCTGCGAAGTCTTGGTTCGCAGGCGCCGCCTTGCCTGGCCTGAACATATGTGGGGTCGCGCGCCGGGGGAACCCGCCATTGCGCACGAATTTTTGCAGGGCAGTCCGATGCCGGTTGACCGGCCAATGTGACCGGTAATGCGCCGGTACTGCCTACCGGGAAGACAGTGACGATGCGAAGCATCGTTTACAAAGAACAAGGAAAAACAAGATGAAAATGAAGATCAAGATAGTGGCGTGGCTGGCATTGTTGGTGGCAGTGGGTTGCGCCCAGGCCGGCTTGCCCGGTGATGGGGGTGGGATCGAAGTCACGCAGGCGTGGTCGCGCGAAACACCGCCGAATGCGCCGGTGGCGGCAGGGTTCGTGACCATCAGGAATGTGGGAAAGACGGAGGATCGCCTGGTGACGGTGAAGAGCCAGGCTGCAGGGCGCGTGGAGATCCACGAAGTCCGTGACGAGCAGGGCGTGGCGCGCATGCGCGAGATGCCGAATGGCGTGCCCTTGCCTGCAGGTGCCACCGTGGAGTTGAAGCCGGGCGGTTACCACCTGATGTTCATCGGTCCGGTCCAACGCTTCCAGGCTGGCGATGCCATCGCGGCCACGCTGGTCTTCGAGAAGGCAGGCGAGATGCCGGTGGAATTCGAAGTGCGTGGCGTGGGTGCCCGCAAGCAGGACGAGGTGCACGCCCATCACCACTGAGATTGCCGGGAGGCCTGTGCAGCAGGCCTCCCGCGATGGTTTGGACATGGGTCGAGGTTGCAATTGAAACCGTCGCGCCTGCGGAAATATCGTGTTATCAATGCCGCCGTGAACATGAATCGCGCCCGCTTTTACTTTTGGTATTACGCATTTCCCATGCCGCTGGCGGAGGAAGGGTCGCGTTCATTCTGAAGATTCACACCGGAACGATTACCCCAAGGCCGCCAGCGAAACTGGCGGCTTTTTTGTTGCCGCCTTGCAGGCACGAAGACGAACCCAGCAACGGCAAGACTCACGGAGATTTCCCCCATGCCCCCGCATACCGATGACCTTCGCATCCGCAAGATCGAAGCGCTGCAATCCCCCGAACAATTGATCACCGAACTGCCCTGCGATGGCATCGCCTCGGATACCGTGAGTGATGCGCGGCAGGCTCTGCATCGCATCCTGCACGGGCAGGACGATCGCCTCGCGGTGGTGATTGGCCCGTGTTCCATCCACGATCCGGAAGCGGCGATGGAATACGCACGGCGCTTACAGCCGCTGCGCGATGAACTGGGGGATGCGCTGGAAATCGTGATGCGCGTGTATTTCGAGAAGCCGCGCACCACGGTGGGCTGGAAGGGCCTGATCAACGATCCGGACCTGGATGGCAGCTTCAACATCAACAAGGGCCTGCGGCAGGCGCGCGGCCTGTTGCGCGACATCAACCGGATGGGCTTGCCGGCGGGCTGCGAATACCTGGACACCATCTCGCCGCAATACATCAGTGACCTGGTGGCGTGGGGCGCGATCGGGGCACGCACCACGGAAAGCCAGATCCATCGCGAAATGGCGAGTGGATTGTCGTGTCCGGTGGGCTTCAAGAATGGTACCGATGGCAACATCAAGATCGCGGCCGATGCCGTGATGGCGGCGTCGCATCCGCACCATTTCCTGGCCGTCACCAAGGAAGGCCGTTCGGCCATCGCGGCCACGGCGGGTAATCCGGATGGCCACGTGATCCTGCGTGGTGGCAAGGCGCCGAACTACGATGCGGCCAGCGTGGATGCGGCCAGCGACGTGCTGGAGAAAGCCGGATTGCCGGCGCGCTTGATGGTGGATGCCAGCCATGCCAACAGCAGCAAGAACCCGGACAACCAGCCGCGCGTGGTGGACGATGTCGCCGTGCGCATCGAGGCCGGTGAAACCCGCATCATCGGCCTGATGGTGGAAAGCCATCTGGTCGGTGGCCGGCAGGATCTGGTGGAAGGCCAGCCGTTGCGCTACGGGCAGAGCATCACCGATGGCTGCATTGGCTGGGAGGATTCGGTCGCGCTGCTGGAGCGCTTGGCGCAGGCGGTGCGTGTGCGTCGCCGTGGCGTGGCCGCGCGCGCGGCCTGAGCACGGGCGATCAATCCGTTGCAGTGACCGGTGATGGCGACGCGGGCTTGTGCTGTCCGCGTCGTTGCAACCGGGCCATGCCCAGGTAGATCGCCGGGGTGGTGTACAGGGTCAGCACCTGGCTGACCATCAGGCCACCGACGATGGCGATACCCAGCGGACGACGCATTTCCCAGCCTTCGCCACTGGAAAGTACCAAGGGCAGGATGCCGAGCATGGCGGCAAGGCTGGTCATCAGGATGGGACGGAAACGCAGGCCGGCAGCCTCCACGATGGCCGCACCGGGGGACAGTCCGCGTTCGCGTTCCGCCGCCAGCGCGAAGTCCACCATCAGGATGGTGTTCTTCATCACCACGCCCACCAGCAGGAATAGTCCCAGCAACGAAATCAGGTTCAGCTCGCTGTCGAACAACAGCAGGGCCAGCAGGGCACCGACGCCAGCGGAGGGCAGGATGGACAGGATCACCAGCGGCTGCACGTAGCTTTCGTACAGCACGCCCAGTACCAGGTACACCGCCAGCACCGCGCCCAGGATCATCCACAGTTGCCGCTGGCGCATTTCCTGCAGGCTGCTGGCTTCCTCGCCCAGCTTTGCCTGGATGTCGTTCGGCAGCATGATCCCGGCCATCGCGCGGTCGATCGCTTCCACCGCCTGGCCCAGGTTCACGCCCGGTGCCAGCGCGAAGCTGACATTGGTGGCCACGAATTGCTCGCGGTGCTGGATGCGGTCCTGCGCCATGCCGTAGCTCCAGCTGGCGAAGGAGGACAAGGGCACGCGGCGGCCATCGCGGGTGATGGCGTACACCTGCTCCAGGGTGTCCGGTGTCTGCGTGTAGCGCGGATCCAGTTCCATCACCACGCGGTACTGGTTGAGGCTGTCGTACAGCGTGGCAACCTGGCGCTGGCTGAAGGAGTTGTTGAGCACGGTGGCGACCATGCGCATGTCCACGCTGAGTTGCGTGGCGGTGGTGCGGTCGATATCCAGCACCACCTGGCGCATACCCTCGTCGCCGCTGGAATCCACGTCCACCAGTTCCGGCAGTTGTGCCAGCGCTTCCTGCACGCGCGGTGTCCATTCGCGCAGCGGTGCGCTGTCGCCCGACAGCAATTGCAGGCGATGGTTGCCGTCATCATTGCCGCCGCCGCCGATGCGGATGTCCTGGTCCACCCACAACCACATGACGCCGCCGGGAACCTTCGGCATCTGTTCGCGCAGGCGGTCGATGACCTCGCGGCTGGATACGCCACGTTCCGCCAGCGGCTTCATCTGGATCATGATGAAGGCGTTGTTCACGCCGGTGCCGCCGCCGATGTAGCCGGAGATGTCGGCGATGGCCGGGTCGGACAGCAGCAGCTCGCGGTAGGCCTGGATCTTGGGCTGCATGACCTGGAAGGAAAGCCCGTCATCGCCACGCGCGAAGCCGCGCAACTGGCCGGTGTCCTGTTCCGGCACGGTGCCCTTGGGCACCTTGGCGAACAGGAAGGCATTCAGTGCCACTGCGCCCACCAGCACCAGCACCGCGATCCACACATGCGACAGCGTGCCTTGCAGCGTGCGCAGGTACACGCCACGCAGCTTGTCCGAGGCATGGGTGCCGATGCGCTGCCACGCGGGTACGTCCGCGGTACGGCGATGCGTGCCCAGCAGGCGCGCACACAGCGTGGGCGTCAGGCTCAGCGAGACCAGCAGCGAAACCATCATCGCGGCGACCAGTGTCAACGAGAATTCGCGGAACAGGCGTTCCACGAAATCATCCAGGAACAGGATGGACACGAACACCACGGCCAGCGCGATGTTCATCGACAGCAAGGTGGCGCCCACTTCGCCCGCACCGCGCATCGCCGCATCCCATGGCGACAGGCCAGCGTCGATGTGGCGCGAGATGTTTTCCAGCACCACGATGGCGTCGTCCACCACCAGCACTGCGGCCACGATCAGCGCCATCAGCGACATGGTGTTGAGCGAGAAACCCAGCATCCAGATGATGGCCAGCGCACCGAACAGCGACACCGGGATGGCGAGGGCCGGCACCAGCGCGGCGCGCCAGCTGCCGAGGAAGGCGAGCACCACCAGCACCACCAGTGCCACTGCCAGCAGCAGGGTGGTTTCGGCTTCGCTCATGGTGGCGCGGATCACCGGTGAGCGATCCATCACCACCTTCATGTCCACGCCAGCGGGCAATAGTGCCTGCAGCGTTTCCATCTGGGCGTGGATCGCATCCACGGTCTCGATGATGTTCGCGCCGGGCTGACGGCTGACCACCAGCATCACGGCACTGCGTTCGTTGTGGAAGCCGGAGGCGTAGCGATTCTCGGTGCCTTCGCTGACTTCGGCCACGTCTCCCAGACGCACCGGGCGCTCGTTGCGCCACGCCACGATCAGGTCGCGATATTCCTCTGCCGTACGCAATTGCAGTCCGGCTTCCACTTGCCACTGGCGTGCATCGCGCACCACATGGCCCAGCGGGCGCAGCGCATTGGCGTTGCGGATCGCGCCGGCCACTTCGTCCAGTGCGATGCCGTACTGGTTCAGTGCATTCGGATTGAGCGACACGCGTACCGCCGGCAAGGAACTGCCGCCGGCTTCCACCTGGCCCACGCCCGGGATCTGCGCGATCTTCTGCGCAATGATGGTGGAAGCCACGTCGTACACCTGGCCGGGGGCGAGCGTGTCCGAGCTCAGCGCCAGCGCCAGGATCGGCGCCTGCGAGGGATTGATCTTGCGGAACTGCGGCATGCCGGGCATGCCCGCCGGCAATTGCGCGCGCGCGGTGTTGATGGCCGCCTGCACTTCGCGTGCGGCTTCGTCCACGTTGCGATCCAGCGAAAATTGCAGATCGATGCGCGTCGAACCCTGGCTGCTGCCGGAGGTGATGCGGGTGACGCCGGGAATCGTGCCCAGCGCGCGTTCCAGCGGCGTGGCCACGGTGGATGCCATCGACTCGGGGCTGGCACCGGGCAGGTTGGCACTGACCTGGATGGCCGGATAGTCGATCTGCGGCAACGGCGCCACTGGCAGCATGCGGTAGGCGAGCAGGCCGGCCATGACGATGGCCGCCGCCAGCAGCAAGGTCGCCACCGGCCGTTCGATGAAGATCTTCGACAGATTGACGCGCTGCGTGTCCATCAGGAGGCGGCCGGGACCTGGCTGTCTTCGCTGGTCGCCGCCGGTTTCTTGAAGCGCCGGATCAGGCGGTCGAAGAACAGGTAGATCACCGGCGTGGTGAACAGGGTAAGCACCGGGCTGACCAGCAGGCCGCCGACCATCACCAATCCCAGCGGCTGTCGCAACTCGGCGCCGGAACCGCTGGCGAACATCATCGGGATCGCCGCGAACAGGGCCGCCAGCGTGGTCATCAGGATCGGGCGGAAGCGCAGCAGGGCCGCGCGGTGGATGGCTTCCTGCGGAGTGAGGCCGTGTTCGCGCTCGGCCTCGAGTGCGAAGTCCACCATCATGATGCCGTTCTTCTTCACCAGCCCGATCAGCAGGATGATGCCGATCACCGCAATCAGGTCCAGGCTGCGGCCACTGAGCAGCAGCGCCAGCAATGCACCTACCGTGGCCGACGGCAACGTGGACAGGATGGTGATGGGGTGGATGAAGCTCTCGTAGAGCACGCCCAGCACGATGTACATCACCAGCACCGCGGCCAGGATCAGCCACAGGGTGCTGGACAACGAATTGCGGAAGGCTTGCGCGGCGCCCTGCAGGCGCAGCTCCACCGAAGCAGGAATGCCGAGTGCGTCACGTGCGGCTTCCACTTCCGCCACGGCTTCGCCCAGTGACGCGCCGGGAGCGAGGTTGAACGAGATCGTCGCTGCCGGGAACTGGCCGATATGGCTGATCAGCAAGGGCGCGGTGCGCGTACTCACGCGGGCAATGCCAGACAGTGGCGTGGTGCCGCCGCCTGCGGTGGCCACGTGGATCTGTTCGATGGCTTCCGGACCCAACTGGAATTGCTGGTCGGCTTCCAGCACCACGCGATATTGGTTGGCGTGGGTGAAGATGGTGGAAATCTGGCGTTGCCCGAAGGCGTCGTACAGCGCATCGGCGATATCCGAAGCGCGGATGCCAAGACGTGCGGCCGCGCTGCGGTCAATGTCCACCCAGGCTTGCAGGCCTTCGCTTTGCAGGTCGCTGGAAACGCCGGTCAGTGCATTCGACTGCTGCAGGTGTTCGATCATCCGCGGCGTCCATTCCTCCAGCTGCGCGATATCCGGGCTGGTCAGGGCGAACTGGTATTGGCCGCGACTGATGCGGTCCTCGATGCTCAGTTCCTGCACCGGCTGCATGTACAGGCCGATGCCGGGCACGCGCTCTGCGCGTTCCTGCAGTCTTTCGATGATGTCGTGTGCGCTGGCCCTGCGCTCCGCATGCGGCTTCAGTTCGATCAGGAAGCGGCCGGTGTTGAGCGTGGGATTGTTGCCGTCCACGCCAATGAACGAGGACAGCGAAGCGACGTCGGGGTCTTCCAGGATGGCATCGGCCAATGCCTGCTGGCGTTCCGCCATGGCCTTGAATGAAATCGAGGCGGGCGCTTCGCTGATGCCCTGGATCAACCCGGCATCCTGTGACGGGAAGAAGCCCTTGGGAACGGCGATGTAGAGCAGTGCCGTCAGCGCCATGGTGCCCACGGTGATGCCGAGCATCAGCGGCTGCCGGGCGAGGGTCCAGTGCAGGGCGCGGTCGTACCACGCCACCACGCGGTCGAACATGTCGCCCTGTGCGCCGGCGGTTTCGCCTTCGCCGGAAGCGTGTTCGCCGATGGCATGGTGGCGGCCGGCCGTCAGGAAGCGTGCGGACAGCATTGGCGTGAGGGTCAGCGAGACCACCAGCGAGATGCTGATGGCCACGGCCAGGGTGATGGCGAATTCGTGGAACAGGCGGCCAACCACGTCGCCCATGAACAGCAGCGGGATCAGCACCGCGATCAACGAGATGGTCAGCGAAATCAGGGTGAAGCCGATCTGCTTCGCGCCATCCAGCGCGGCCTGCATCTTCGACTTGCCTTCTTCCAGATGGCGAGCCACGTTTTCCAGCATCACGATGGCGTCATCCACCACGAAGCCGGTGGCGATGGTCAGTGCCATCAGCGTCAAGTTGTTGAGCGAGAACCCGGCCAGCAACATGAAGCCGAAGGTGGCCACCAGTGACAACGGCACTGCGAGGCTGGGGATGATGGTGGCTGGCAGCGTGCGCAGGAACACGAAGGTCACCAGCACCACCAGGCCGATCGCCAGCAACAGTTCGTGCTGCACGCCCTTGATGGAGGCGCGGATGGATTCGGTGCGGTCGCTGAGCACGGTCACGTCCACCGCACTGGGCATGGCCGCGCGCAGTTGCGGCAACAGGGCGTGGATGCCGTCGACCACTTCGATCACGTTGGCGCCTGGCTGGCGCTGGATGTTGACCAGGATGGCGGGGGTGTCGCCCGACCACGCCGCCAGTTGGCGGTTTTCCGCGCCGTCTTCCACGCTGGCCACGTCGCGCAGGCGCAGCGGGGCGCCATCACGCCAGGCGATGATCAGGTCGCCGTATTCCCGTGCCGAACGCATCTGGTCGTTGGCGTCGAGCATGATCGCGCGGGTGGGGCCGTCGAAACTGCCCTTGGGCATGTTGACGTTGGCGGCGGAAATGGCCGAACGGATATCGTCCATGCCGATGCCGGCAGCGGCCAGCGCGGTGGGATTGACCTGGATGCGCACGGCCGGACGTTGACCACCGGCGATGCTGACCAGGCCCACGCCGGGCAACTGCGAGAGCCGTTGCGCCATGCGCGTGTCCACCAGATCGTAGACCTCGGGCAGCGCCATGGTTTCCGAGGTGACCGCCAGGGTCAGGATCGGCGTATCGGCCGGATTGACCTTGCGGTACACCGGCGGCATCGGCAGGTCGTTGGGCAGGAAGCTGCCGGCGGCGTTGATGGCGGCCTGCACTTCCTGCTCGGCCACGCCCAGATCCACGTCCAGCGCGAATTGCAGGGTGATGACCGAGGCCCCGCCGGAACTGGTGGACGACATCTGGTTGAGGCCGGGGATCTGCCCGAGCCGGCGTTCCAGTGGCGCGGTCACCGCACTGGTGGTCACCGAGGGACTGGCGCCCGGATACAGGGTCAATACCTGGATGGTGGGGTAATCCACCTGCGGCAACGCCGCCACCGGCAACAGGCGGTAGGCGAAGATGCCCGACAACAGCAGCGCCAGCATCAGTAGCGTGGTCGCTACCGGGCGCAGGATGAACGGGCGCGACAGGTTCATGGGGCTGGCGATTCCGTTGTGGCCGCCTCGGCTTCCGTACTGCCGTCAGCGGTTATCACCTCCACCTTGGCGCCTTCGCGCAGGCGATCGATGCCTTCCAGCACGACGCGATCACCTGCCGAGAGTCCTTCCAGCACGGCCACGCGGCCTTCGCTATTGGCGCCCAGCGACACCGTGCGCACGACGGCGGTGTCGTCGTCCTGGACCACGTAGACATAGGTGCCTTGGCTGCCGAACTGCACGGCGGCATCCGGGATCACCACGGTTTCATCGTTGGAGAGCCGCAGGCGCACGTTCACCGACTGGTTCGGGAACAGTCCGCCGTCTTCGTTGGCGAACTGCGCGCGCAGGCGCAACGTTCCAGTGGCGGTGTCGATGCGGTTGTCCAGGCTCGACAGGGTGCCGCTGGCCAGTACCTGCCGTTCCTCGCGGTTCCAGGCCTGCACCGGCAGGGCGGTATCACGGTGCGCAGCGTCGGCGACCGCTGCCAGCGAGGTTTCCGGTATCGAGAACAACACGCTGATCGGCTGTGTCTGTGCAATGGTCACGATGCCGTCGGCATCGCCACTGCGGATCAGGTTGCCGGCATCCACGTTGCGCAGGCCGACGCGGCCGCTCACCGGTGCCACGATGCGGGTGTACTGCAACTGCAGCTTGGCTTCGTCCACGGCGGCCTGGTCGATTTCGCGGCGGCCTTCCAGTTGTCGTACCTGCGCTTGCAGGTTGGCGACATCCTGCGCCGACACATACGAGCCCTGCGACAGATCCTGGTAGCGTTTGAGCTGGATGCGCGCGTTTTCCAATTCGGCCAGGTTCTGTTTCTGCTGGCCCTGTGCCTGCGCCAACTGGATGCGGAACGGCGCGGGGTCGATTTCGGCCAGCAACTGCCCGGCTTCGACTTGCTGGCCTTCCTGGAAGCTGACGCGCAGCAATTCGCCATCCACGCGCGGGCGCACGGTGACGGATTGCAAGGGAGTTACCGTGCCCAGTGCCTTGAGTTGCACGTCCAGCGGTTCACGCAGCGCCGTGGCAACGCGTACGGGGGTGGGTGGGCGTTCCCCGTCGGGGCCGCCGAACCTGCCGCCGCGGGAACCGGACGCAGGCGCCTCGGCATCGCTGCTGCTGCATTGGCGCCAGGTGAACAGCAGTGCCAGTACCACGGCGGCCGTGACGGCCAGCTTGATGATCAGGCCGTTGTGGCCGGTGCGAGGGGGCAGGGAAGTCATGGGGCAGGGTCCTGTCCCGTGTCGGGCACG
>JBQGFJ010000093.1:0-2219 GCA_052040085.1 Pseudoxanthomonas sp. | reverse complement strand
CCAGCCCGATCAGGCTCATCCAGATAGCGGTACGGAACACGCTGGGCGGAAGGCTTCCATAGGCGCCCCCCACCAACATGTAGACAATGACGCCGGAAAAAATGGTGATGCGGACCAGCGCCTGGCCATGCTCACTGTCCTGGCGATTGGCCAGGCGGCCCTTGATCCATGAGAAGAGATCACCCATGGCTCACCCCATTCCCGGGCGGTTTTGAACCACCGAATAGCGGTTGCAGATGTCGTCCAGACGTTCGCGGCCACGGATCAGGGCCTCCACGCAAGCCGGATCGAACAGCCGGCCCCGCTGCACGTAGAGGTAGGCCAGGGCCGCTTCGCGCTCCCACGCCTTCTTGTAGGGACGCGGCGAAATCAGCGCATCGAACACATCCGCCACGGCCACGATACGTGCTTCGAGAGGAATGGCGTCACCCGCCAGGCCATCCGGGTAGCCGCTACCGTCGTACCGCTCATGGTGGCGCAGGGCGATCAGAGCGCCCGCCTGGATGAAGCGGTTCTGGCTTCCACTCAGCAACTGGTGGCCAATCAGTGGATGCCGCCGCATTACCTGGGTTTCTTCATCATCCAGCGGGCCGGGTTTCATCAGCACCGCATCGGGAATGGCGATCTTGCCGATATCGTGCAACGGGGCGGCCATCTCGATGGTGCGCACTTCATCCTCGGGCAGACCCAACTGCTCGGCGATGAGGCCGGCCACATGTGCCATGCGCTCCAGGTAGGCGCTGGTACCGCTATCGCGGTATTCGATGGCCCGCGCAAGGCGCGACAGGGTTTCGCGCTCGCGTTCTTCCACCTCGTGCATGCTGGACAACAAGCGCTGTTCCAGCGACATGGCCCGCTGCTTCACGTTCTCGCTTTGCTGGCGGAGCTGCAGCAGGTTGCGGCAACGCGCACGCAGTTCGCGTGGCCTTACCGGCTTGACCAGGAAATCGATGACGCCCGCCTCCAACGCAGCCTGGCGCAAGGGCTCATCCCCCACTACGGTAATCAGGATGATGGGGATGTCACGGTGCATTGGCAGCCGCCGGAAACGACGTGCGAATTCCAGTCCGTCCATGCCCGGCATGCGAAAATCCAGCAGCAGCAGGTCACTGCGATTGCGTTCGCACCAGGCAAGTGCCACTTGCGGGTCGTCGAAATCGTGCACGGTCAATTCCGAGCCGATATCCTCGATTACTCCGCGCAACATCGTGCGCGCGGATGTCTGATCGTCGACGATGACGATATCCAATGCGCTACCTACCCCGGCATGCCATTCAACATGGCCATCGGGCGAGGATACCGCGTAGCAGGTCTTCTTGGCATCCAGCATGGTGAAATCCCGGCTCGGTGACTTGGTCCCGGGGATATCCACGCAGAAAGCATGCCAAACAAGGCTTGGGGGGCACGTGAACGGAAAAAACGTGACCGACGTCGCGCAAACGGCGCCATCTGCAGTGGCAAGCGCTTGTTCATGGCGGTCCGGCGAGCATGGAGTGCCTGGATCCCTGCAGGATCACGGACGTTTGAAATCAGGAATGGCCCTGCCGCGTCACCCTTTGGCAAATAGCCAAATCCTCATCCCTGTGGGCTTTCCGGACGCATGTAGGGGAAAAGCAGTACGTCGCGGATGGAGTCCGAACCGGTCAGCAGCATGACCAGACGGTCGATGCCGATGCCCAGCCCGCCGGTCGGCGCCATGCCGTACTCCAGCGCACGGATGTAATCGGCATCGAAGTGCATCGCCTCGTCGTCACCACTGTCCTTGGCCTCGACCTGGGCATGGAAGCGTGCGGCCTGGTCTTCCGGATCGTTGAGCTCGGAAAAGCCGTTGGCCAGTTCCTTGCCATTGATGAACAGCTCGAAGCGATCGGTGAAGCCCGGCTCCGAGTCCGAGGCGCGTGCCAGCGGGGAAACCTCCACCGGGTGCATGGTGATGAAGGTCGGCTGGACCAGGGTGTGTTCCACCGTGGCTTCGAATATCTCCAGCAGCAGGCGTCCCCAGCCGTAGGAAGGCTTCACCTTGATCTTCAGCCGCTCGCAATGCGCCAGCAGCGCATCGCGATTGGTGCAATCTTCGCGGCTGATCTCCGGATTGTGGTGGCGCACCGCTTCGTCCATCCGCCAGCGGCGGAAGGCCGGGGCCAGATCGATATCCGCGCCATCCCAGCGCACTTGCGTGGTTCCCAGCACCTCGCTGGCCACGTCGCGGATCACGCCTT
>JBQGFJ010000092.1:0-6241 GCA_052040085.1 Pseudoxanthomonas sp. | reverse complement strand
GAACCGCGACAGGCGCTCGGCCAGATCTTCATTCCAGGGCTCGGGGCCAAACACGCTGCGGCTGCCTTCCAGCATCCACACCTCGCCCTCGCAACCGGTGTTCCACGAGCCATCCAGCACACGTGCCGAGAGCACGCGATTGAACAATTCCGAACGGGCCGCCGACAGCAGGATTGATCGCTGTTCGCGACCAACCCTGCGTCCGCCAAACATCGCCAGCGCCGCCTGTACATTGCCTCCTTCGCGGCCGAAGCGCTGTTCACCGAACCGGTTGGGAACACCCTGGCCTGCAATCTGCCGAAGGCGTGCATCAATCGCCTGCGGATCCCCTTGGACTTCACGAAGGACCAGAACGAAACGGTTGCCTGCCAGCGCACCCCGGGACAACTTGCGGCTGTGCCGGACAGCTTCCAGCACCTTGAGATCATCATCCTGCAAAACGGCGATATCCGGCGCAACCCGCCCGGGCAACTGCACACTGAACCGTTGCCGGGTCACTGCATGCCGATCCTTCAATCCTGCGTAACCGACGGCGACATCCACAACCCCTGCCCACTCGGCAAGCCTGCGCGCCACATGGGAGGTATTCATCCCGCGCTTTTCCACGGTCAGCAGGAGGTGCTCCCCTTCGCCCGAAGGTTCGAAGGCGGGCAACTCCTCCACGAAAAAGTCTTCCGGCGTACTGCGAATGACGGCACGCAGCACCGGCGCGCCGTGGGCGCGCGGAAAATCGTCAGTGCTCATGCCCTGACCAGCAGGACCACCGCCTGCGCGGCAATCCCTTCTCCGCGACCAGTGAAGCCCAGCTTTTCGCTGGTGGTGGCCTTGATGCTGACCCCATCGATGCCGATACCCAGTTCCTCCGCCAACACGGCCCTCATGGCGTCCGCGTGCGGCCCGACCTTCGGGCGCTCGCAGATCACGGTGATGTCGGCGTTGCCGACCTTCCAGCCCCCGTTTTCCGCAATCAGGTAAGCACAATGCCGCAGGAAACGGCGGCTGTCCGCCCCTTCCCATTGCGGGTCCGAAGGCGGGAAATGGCGCCCGATATCGCCCAGCGCCAAGGCACCGAGCATGGCGTCGCACAAGGCATGGATCACCACGTCGCCATCGCTGTGCGCCACGATGCCGCGCTCATGCGGAATCATCACGCCACCCATGACCACATGATCGCCATCGCCGAAGGCATGGACATCGAAGCCCTGACCGATGCGGATGTTCAGTGTTTCGTGCATGGAATCGTCCGGTTATCGTTTATTGCTGGGCGCATCCCGACTCAAGCGGCATGGCCATGAATGTTGCGGCCACGAAAAAATCGCGGCCAAGGCCGCTCCTACGGGACGCGTCGGGACAAGATGAATTCGAACCTCGCCAAATCCGCCGGCGTGGTGATCTTGAAATTGTTTTCGGAACCTTCCACCAGCAATGGCCGCAATCCCTGACATTCCATGGCCATGGATTCATCGGTGACCTCGATACCTGCCTGCTCAGCCGCTTCCAGCGCACGAGTCAGATGCAGGCGACGAAAGAGCTGTGGCGTAAGCGCACGCCACAGGCGCTCACGCGGTTCGGTGGCATCGATGCCGCCATCGTCACCGGCCCGCTTCAGCGTATCGCGCACGGGGGCTGCAAGGATGGCACCGACCGGGTCGGCGCGCCCACTCTCCAGCAGGCGGTCGAGATCGACATTGTCCAGGTTCGGACGTGCCGCATCGTGCACCAGCACGAAATCATCCGCACGCACACTTGCGCGTAAGGCTCGCAGTCCAGCCAATACCGAACCGGCACGGGTAATCCCGCCAACACAGGTCGAGATCGGCCGGCCTTCCCACTCGTTCCATCCCGGCCAGCCATCATCGTCCGGCGCGAGTGCCACCATGGCACCGGCCACCGACGGGTGCGACAGCAGGGCTTCCAGCGTGTGGGCGATCAGCGGTTTGCCAGCGACCGGCAGGTATTGCTTGGGCACTTCGGCACCGAAACGCGCGCCGCGCCCTGCCGCCGGAATCACCGCCCATATCGTGGACATCAGTCCTCGCGCTCCGTTTCAACGGTTTCCGGCAAAGGCTCCGCCTGGGTCTGGCCGGACTCCACCACGCGATAGAACTTTTCACCCGGCTTGATCATGCCCAGTTCGCTGCGTGCACGCTCCTCCACCGCCGATTCACCCGATTTGAGGTCCTCGACTTCGGCGGCCAACGCATCGTTGCGCTCCTGCAGGCCGGCATTCTCGCGCTTCTGCGACTCGACCTGCTGCTCCAGCGCGACGACCTGCCCTGAACTTCCCACACCGAACCAGAACTTGTACTGCAGCCAACCCAGCAGCAGAGCCAACACCAGCAACCAGAACAGACGCCACATCGAAAGAGGGCATCACGCCAGGGAGACGAAAGCAGCAGCACCGGCGTAGCGCGCATCCGCACCCAACGCTTCCTCGATGCGCAGCAACTGGTTGTACTTGGCTACGCGATCGCTGCGGCACAGCGAACCGGTCTTGATCTGGGTCGCGGTGGTCGCCACCGCGATATCGGCAATGGTGGTGTCCTCGGTTTCACCCGAACGGTGCGAGACGATGGCGGCATACTTCGCGTGGTGCGCCATGGCAATCGCTTCCAGGGTTTCGGTCAAGGTGCCAATCTGGTTGACCTTGATCAGGATGGCATTGGCCGTGCCCGACTCGATGCCTTCCTTGAAGATCTTCGGATTGGTGACGAACAGGTCGTCACCCACCAGCTGCACCTTATTGCCGATGCGATCAGTCAGCAGCTTCCAGCCTGCCCAGTCGTCCTCGGCCATGCCGTCTTCGATGGTGATGATGGGGTATTGCGCACTCCAGTCAGCAAGGAAGTCGACGAACTGCTCGCTGCTCAGGCGCTTGCCCTCGCCCACCAGGTGGTACTTGCCATTCTCGAAGAATTCGCTCGAGGCCACGTCCAGACCCAGCAGCACGTCTTCGCCGGCCTTGTAACCGGCCTTGCCAATGGCTTCCAGGATAGTATCCAGCGCTTCGACATTACTGCGGAAATCCGGTGCGAAACCACCTTCATCGCCCACCGCCGTGCTCAGGCCATGGCCCTTCAGCACCGACTTGAGCGAGTGGAAGATTTCCGTGCCTGCGCGCAGTGATTCGGAGAACGAGGATGCGCCTACCGGCAGCACCATGAACTCCTGGAAATCCACGTTGTTGTCGGCATGCGCACCGCCGTTGATGATGTTCATCATTGGCACCGGCAGGGTGACCGGGCCATTGGCCAGGTGCTGCCACAACGGCAATTTCTTCGATGCCGCCACCGCATGGGCGTTCGCCAGCGATACGCCCAACAAGGCATTCGCGCCCAACCTCGCCTTGTTCTCGGTGCCATCCAGGTCGATCAGGCGACGATCCAGGCCTTCCTGGTCGACGGCATCGAAACCCTTGAGTGCCGTGGCAATCGCGGTGTTGACGTTTTCCACCGCCTTGCGAACGCCCTTGCCCAGGTAGCGCGTCTTGTCGCCGTCACGCAACTCCACGGCTTCCTTGGTGCCCGTGGAGGCGCCGGATGGCACGGCCGCACGACCGAAAGAACCGTCAGCCAGGGTGACCTCGGCTTCAAGGGTGGGATTACCGCGGGAATCAAGGATTTCGCGGGCGTGGATCTTGGCGATGTTGGTCATCGTGTCTTCGCGTCAGAGGGTGGATTCGAGGAAACCGTTTTTCTTGGTGATGGAGTCCAGCGCCAGCAGCGTTTCCAGCAGCGCTTCCATCTTGGCCAGCGGCCAGGCATTGGGACCGTCGGACAGGGCCTTGGACGGATCCGGGTGGGTTTCGGCAAACAGGCCGGCCACGCCCACCGCTACCGCGGCGCGCGCCAGTACCGGCACGAATTCGCGCTGGCCGCCCGAGCTGCTGCCCTGCCCACCCGGCAACTGCACCGAATGGGTGGCGTCGAACACCACCGGGCAACCGGTGTCGCGCATCACGCTGAGCGAGCGCATGTCGCTGACCAGATTGTTGTAGCCGAAGCTGGCACCACGCTCGCAGACCATGATCTGTTCGTTGCCGGTGGACTTGGCCTTTTCCACCACGGGCTTCATGTCCCACGGCGACAGGAACTGGCCCTTCTTGATGTTGACCGGCCGGCCGGCACTGCAAACTTTCTTGATGAAGTCGGTCTGGCGCACCAGGAAGGCTGGCGTCTGCAGGACGTCCACCACGGCAGCCACTTCATCCATGGGCGTGTATTCATGCACATCGGTCAGCACCGGCACGCCCACCTGCTTCTTGACCTCGGCCAGCACCTTCAGTCCTTCCTCCAGGCCCGGGCCACGGAAACTGGTGCCGGAGGTCCTGTTGGCCTTGTCGAAGCTGGACTTGAAAATGAAATTCATGCCCAGCTTGCCGGTGATTTCCTTGAGCTGCCCGGCCACATCGACCTGCAACTGCATGGATTCGATCACGCACGGACCGGCGATCAGGAACAAGGGGTGATCCAGCCCCACATCGAAACCGCAGAGTTTCATGCAATCACTTCCTTCAGCAGGCGGCCACCGGCTTTCTTCTCGCGCGCAGCGCGGATGAAGCCGACGAACAGGGGATGGCCATCGCGCGGCGTGGACAGGAATTCCGGATGTGCCTGGCATGCCAGGAACCAGGGATGCACCGCGCGCGGCAGTTCAATCATTTCCACCAACAGATCGTCCATCGACTTGGCGGAGATCACCAGGCCCGCATCCTCCAACTGGGTGCGGTAACGGTTGTTGAATTCATAGCGGTGGCGATGGCGTTCGGCCACCACGTCCTTGCCGTACAACTCGCGCGCCAGGGTACCCGGCTTCAGCCGTGCTTCCTGCAAACCCAGCCGCATGCTGCCGCCAAGATCGGATCTCTCATCGCGCTTTTCGATCTCACCGGTGGCGGTGCGCCATTCGGTGATCAAGCCGATGACAGGATGGGCCGTCTGCTTGTCGTTCTCGGTACTGTTGGCGCCATCCAGGCCTGCCACATGCCGCGCGTAATCCACCACCGCAGCCTGCATGCCATAGCAGATGCCGAAATACGGTACCCGGTGCTCACGGGCATGGCGGGATGTCAGCACCTTGCCTTCGAAACCACGGTCGCCAAAGCCGCCTGGCACCAGGATGCCATCAACACCCTCCAGCGCCACCGTGCCACCACTTTCCAGTTCCTGCGCTTCCAGCCACTTCAGGTTGACCCGGGTGCGCTGGCGCAGGCCCCCATGCTTGAGCGCCTCGCCGACGGACTTGTAGGCATCCTGATGGTCGACGTACTTGCCGACCACCGCAATGGTGACTTCGTCCACCGGATTGAGGGTGGCATCCACCGCTGCTTCCCACTCGGAAAGATCGGCCGTGCGTGCCGCCGGCAGGCGCAACTGGTTGATGGCGATTTCGTCCAGGCCCTGCGCATGCAGTTTCAATGGAATCCGGTACAGCACGTCCACGTCCTGCACGCTGATGACCGCGCGCTCGGGCACATTGGTGAACAATGCGATCTTGCGACGCTCGGAATCCGGCAACTCCTGTTCCATGCGGCACAGCAGCACGTCCGGCTGGATACCGATGGAGCGCAGCTCCTTCACCGAGTGCTGGGTAGGCTTGGTCTTCAATTCACCGGCCGCCGCGATGTACGGCACCAGCGTCAAATGCATGAACAGCGCCTTCTCCGGACCCCGCTCGGTGCGGATCTGGCGGATGGCTTCAAGGAAAGGCAACGATTCGATATCGCCGACGGTGCCGCCGATCTCGATCAAGGCCACGTCGAAGCCTTCGGTAGCCTGGTCGATGCAACGGCGGATTTCATCGGTGATGTGCGGGATCACCTGCACGGTGGCACCCAGGTAGTCGCCACGGCGCTCCTTGCGGATCACGTTCTCGTAGATGCGGCCGGTAGTGACCGAATTCTTGCGGCTCAGGCGGGTACGGACAAAGCGCTCGTAATGGCCCAGGTCCAAGTCGGTTTCGGCACCGTCGTCGGTAACGTAGACCTCGCCGTGCTGGAATGGGCTCATCGTCCCCGGATCCACGTTGATGTAGGGATCCAGTTTCATCATCGTCACCCGCAAGCCGCGGGCCTCGAGGATGGACGCAAGCGAAGCGGCCGCAATGCCCTTGCCAAGCGAGGACACGACGCCGCCGGTATCGAAAATAAGGGGGGTCATGATCGGGGACTCCCGGAAAGCCCTAGTTTAACGGGTGACGCCGCGATGCCCAAGCACCTGCGACGCATTCCAAACAAAAAGAC
>JBQGFJ010000091.1:0-2734 GCA_052040085.1 Pseudoxanthomonas sp. | reverse complement strand
CTCATCGGCGGGATTCTAGCCTTGAAGACCCTGATACCCCCCACGGTTCGTCCCCGTATGCCCCCGGCACGTCACAAATCGATGTCGACATGGCCCTTGACGCTGTGTACGGCCCGAGGGAAATCGCAAGCTGCTGGCTTGCCGGACTGCCGAGGGAAAACCTTCCATGACTCGCCGACACGATATCGACGCCCTGCGCGTGCTCGCCTTCGGACTGCTGATCCTTTATCACGTGGGCATGGTCTACGTGGCCGAATGGGGCTTCCATGTAAAGAGTGCCCACACTTATGAATGGCTGCAGTGGCCGATGATTGCGATCAACCGCTGGCGCATGCCCCTGCTGTTCGTACTGTCGGGCATTGCGCTGGGACTGGCGCTCACGGGACGCGATGGCGAGCCTCCCCCGGGTTGGCCAATGGCAAGGACACGCAGCCTGCGGCTGCTGCTTCCATTGGCGTTTGGCATCGTGGCAGTCGTGCCGGTACAGGTCTATTGCGAAGCCTTGGCCAATGGCGTGATTGAACGCGGATTCGTCGAGTTCATGCTGCGCTACCTGCAGTTCCAGCCCTGGCCCGAAGGTGGCTGGGCTGGTGCCGAGTACGGCCTGACCTGGAACCACCTGTGGTACCTGGCCTACCTCTGGCTCTACACCATGCTGCTGCTGGCGCTGCGCCCCGCGCTGGATGGCGTCCATGGCAACGCCCTGCGCCAATGGTCGGCACGAAGGCACGGCATCTGGGGGTTGTTGCTGCCTGCAGCCTGGTTCTTCGCCTGCCAATGGTGGCTGGCACCGCGCTTCCCCGAAACCCATGCGCTGGGCGGTGACTGGTACGCGCATGCCAAATACTTCGCCTTCTTCCTGCTTGGCTACCTTGGCAGTACCTCGATGCGCTTCTGGGATGCCATCACCAGCGCACGCTGGCCACTGACTCTCCTTGCCCTGTTCGCGATCAGTGTGGAACTTGGCTTGCGTGCCGCCGGCAGGTCGCTTTCTCCCGGCGACCTGCCCGCATGGGCCTTGCAGGTGAACTGGGCGATGATCGAGCGCGGCGCGCGTGCGCTCTACAGTTGGAGCGCGATCCTGGCGATATTGGCCTGGGCACGGATTCGGCTCAATCATCCTTTCCCCTGGCTGCGGTATGCCAATGAAGCCGTCTACCCGTGGTACATCCTGCACCAGAGCCTGATCGTGCCGCTGGCCTTCGCCTTGGCCGCCCTGGCGTTGGCTGGGTGGCAGGAAGCCCTGCTGGTGTTGCTCGGCACCATCGCCGGCTGTCTGCTGTTGCACGAATACCTGATTCGCCGCACTCGCTGGCTGCGCCCGCTGTTCGGACTCAAGCCACAAGGCATGGCCGGCCACGATGCGCCATCATCATCCACGCCCACTGCACGGAACACCCATGTTTGAAGCTGATCCGAATCTCTGGTTGCAATCGTTTTCCACGCCATGGCGGTTGTGGTTGATGACCTTGGTGTCCGAACTGGGGACGTTGGCGTTCTACATGGCAGCCTTCCTGCTGCTGGCCTTCGGCGTCAAGCTGCGCCCGATGCTGGGCGTCCTGCTTGCACTGGTACTGGCAGGCAGCGTGACCAATGCCATCAAACTGGGATTCGCACTGCCGCGCCCCAGTGAAGTCGATGCACGCGTGCTCGACAAAGGCGAAGCCGGCCACGCGGTAGTCGCGGACGGGGCGGCCGAAACGTTCTGGGGCTTGCCCGCCGAGGAAGCCACCACGGCGGTACGCGCATTGGGCGAAATGGACTACGGCTTCGTCAGCGGACACGCCAGCGCAGCCACGGCGTTTGCGCTGGGCATCGTGCTGTTCTTCGGCTTCCGCCAGCGCTGGGCCTGGGCCGTTGCCATTGGCTGGGCGCTGCTGATGGGCTTGTCCCGCATGTTCCTGGGCCGCCACTTCCTTGGCGATGTGCTGGGCGGCTGGATCGTGGGCGGCCTTGCGGTCTGGCTGGCCTGGATCTGCACGAACGCGATTGCCTCCGACAACAGCCTCACGCGGAAACGTGGATGGACTTTCATGTGCATCACGGTTGCTGCGTTGTTCCTGCTCTCGTTGGTCGTACCGTTCATCACGCCTGGAGCGGTCGGCCAGATCGCGGGGGCGCTGGCATGCCTGTTCGTGGTGGCGCGAGCGGGTTACCCCGATGAGAACGGGATCGTGCGCCGGATACTGCGCATAGCGTTGGCATTCGCGCTGGGCTATGGCCTGGACAGCTTGTTGTCCCGTCTGTGGGAATGGGGAGCATGGTCGGACCAGCATCCGGTCTCGTTCCTGTTCACCGCCATCGGCTATCCGCTGGCCATCCTGGGCACGTTCTTCGTGGCCCGATGGCTGCGCCTTTATCGGAAACCCGCTGCAACACCCGTGGGCCACGGATGAGCAGGCTCATGCCGGCTCGCGATGCTCCACGATGAGCTGGATCGCCTGCGAACCCCGCCAGTCATCTGCGGCCAGCCGGTAAGCGATCCGGCAGCGCGGCGGCGGCGGATCGCCCGGCCAGCTTCCGAAGTGGATGGCGTTCAATGGCGCGCGGCTGCCTGGCAAGGACACGCTGAGCTTCACGTGGCGCTCGCCCACCACCCGCCAATCCAGCACATCGAATACGCCATCGAACAGCGGCTCCGGAAACCCCTGCCCCCATGGCCCACCATCACGCAACGCATCGGCATGGCGGCGATCGAACTCATGCGGCAGCAGCTCACCATCGCTCAATAGTT
>JBQGFJ010000090.1:0-37502 GCA_052040085.1 Pseudoxanthomonas sp. | reverse complement strand
TGCCGATGCCGACACCAAGAGCGACAAGGGCGAGCAGGTTGCCGCCGCAAAACCGGCTGGCCGTTCCTCCAAGGGTTGATTGCATAACGCTTCGGGATAGCATGGCGCGAATATTCGTCGCGCCATGGATCCATTGATGACAGCTGTTGCGGACCCCTATTTCCTTGGCCTGATATCAGGCACCAGTGCGGACGGTATCGATGCCGCCCTGGTGCGCTTCCAGCCCGATTGCCAGCTCATCCTTGGACGCACCTATCCCTGGAATCCCGAACTGCGGGAACGCTTGATAGCGCTGGGACAAAGCATGCAGGACGTGTCGCTGGACGAACTCGGCGGTCTGGAAACACGCACCGGCATCGCCTTTGCGGAAGCCGCCCTTGCCTTGCTGCAGGAAGCCGGCATCGACGCCTCGCAGGTCCGCGCCATCGGCTCGCACGGGCAAACCATCCGCCACCGGCCACTGGCCGAGCATCCGTTCACCTGGCAACTCGGGGACGGAAACCTGATTGCAGAGCGCACGGGTATCACGACAGTCTCGGATTTCCGCCGCCGCGACATCGCCGCCGGCGGCCATGGCGCACCACTCATGCCGGCCTTCCACCATGCCTTGCTGCATTCGGGCACCGAAGACCGTGCCGTACTGAATCTTGGTGGCATTGGCAACTTCACCCTGCTGCCTACCGCGGGTGATGTCCGTGGATTCGACACCGGGCCGGCCAATGCCCTTCTGGATGCGTGGTGCGAACGCCATACCGGGCAGGCCTTCGATGCCGGTGGCCGGCTGGCCGCCAGCGGCAAGGTGGATGCGGAATTGCTGCAACGGCTGCTGGACGATCCGTGGTTCGCCTTGCCCCCGCCCAAAAGTACCGGCCGCGAACAATTCCACCTGTCCTGGCTGGAAAGCCATCTGCATGACAGGCAGGGGCAGACGGCCGCCGATATCCAGGCCACCTTGCTGGAGCTGACCGCTGCCACGGTGGCGTCGGCGCTACAGCGTGTACAGCCAGGCACAGCACGCGTACTGGTCTGCGGCGGTGGCGTACACAACATCGCGCTGATGGGCCGACTTGGTGCACGGCTGCCCGGGGTGCAGGTGGAATCCACGGCCGTGCATGGCCTGGATCCCGATTACGTGGAAGCGATGGGTTTTGCCTGGCTGGCGCGTGAAACCCTGGCCGGCCGGCCCAGCAACCTGCCGTCGGTCACCGGCGCACGTGGCCTGCGCGTGCTGGGCGCAATCCACCCGGCCTGATGCCAGCCGTCAGAACCTGTTCACGATCTGTCGCGAGCACAGGCGGATGGCGTGTGGTGGAGCGCAGAAAGCGCAATGTACAGGGGTACATGAGCATTCCGGGCACCGCACGCGCGTCATCCGGAAGCGCAGCAAGATCGGGGACAGGTTCTCAGAATCCCTTGCCGGGCGGCACATCCTTCAAGGCATTGATGGCCGCCGACAGCGCCCCGGCCTCGCGATCATCAAAACCGGCATGGACCTCGCTCTCGCAAGAGAACAGGCCCTGCTCCAGCAGATTGAAGATGGCTTCATGCGTGCTCCACCCACGCGCCTCGGCCACGCGGCGTATCCGGTCCGCCATCAGCGGATCGATGTCCTTCAGCACGATGTCGGTCATGCACGGGCCTCCATCACCGGGGCCATGGATACCATCGCCCGTCGAGAGACTACGCTGACACGCCAATCGGCCGATGGCAACCCGCCTACGGCCGCTGCAAGCTCGGGTAGCATAGCCCGATGACAAACACCTCCCCGGCGGCACGCAGCGATCCTTTCGCCTGGATCAGGCCCTACCTGCAACGCGCACCCATCGCCGCGCTGCTGCTCGGCATCTCCTCCGGGTTCCCCTACGCGATGATCGGCGCCACGCTGACCACGCGGCTGGCCCAGGACGGCATCGACAAGAAAAGCGTCACCGCGTTTGCCTTGGCGTTCCTGGTCTACAACTTCAAATTCCTGTGGGCCCCGCTGGTGGACCGCTTCCGCCTGCCGTTGCTGGGACGTGCGGGACAGCGGCGTTCGTGGCTGTGGCTATCCGCGGGACTGGTTGCCCTCGCCACGATCCACCTCGGGCTGCTGGACCCGAAGGCGGATTTGGCACAGGTTGCATTCGCTGCCGTGGCACTGGGCGTGGCCGGCGCGACGTTCGATATCGTCATCGATGCCTACCGCATCGAACTGCTGAAACCCGAACAGCTGGGCGTGGGTTCGGGCATGTCCCAATATGGCTGGCGCATCGGTGCCGTGGGTGCCGGTGCACTGGCACTGGTGATTGCCCAACCGCTGGGCTGGAGCGCGGCCTACATGGTCTGCGCCGCTTTCGTGCTGCCTGCCATGTTCGTGGGTTTCTGGCTGGGTGAGCCCGAGCGCCGCCGCGACCCCATCCCCAGCCGTGGCATCGCGGCAGCCTGGCAGGCCGTGGCCGGGCCGCTGGGCGAATTCTTCCGCCGCAAGGGCGCGCCGTTGGTGCTGTTGTTCATCCTGCTGCACAAGATCGGCGACACCCTTGCCAACCTGACGTTCCGGCTGTTGCTCAACGACCTGGGCTTCACCAACAACGAGATCGCCACCTGGGACGTGGGCGTCGGCTTCGCCGCCATGCTGGCCGGCATCTTCGTCGGCGGCATCCTGTATGCGCGCATGGGGCTGAAGGCCTCGGTGATGATCAGCCTGATCCTGATGGCAGTGTCCAATCTGTCATTCGCGCTGCTGGCCCATGTGGGGCATAGCAATGCGCTGCTGGCATTCACCATGGGCTTCGAGAATTTCGCCAGCGGCATCGGCGGCGTGGTGGTGGTGGCTTACCTGTCCGCACTGTGCAACCTGTCGTTCACGGCCACGCAGTTCGCGTTGCTGTCGGCCGCCGCGTCCATCGTCGGCCGCTTCATCACCGGTACCACGGCCGGCGGCCTGATCGAGCAGATGGGCTTCGTCAACTTCTACCTGATGACAACGGTCTTGGCGCTGCCGGGCGTGGTGTTGTTCGGCTGGATGATGAAGACCGGGCTGGTGGATGCCTCCATTGCCGAGCAGGACGTGCGCCGTGCCGCGGAACAGGGCGGCAGCACCTAGTCGGCGTAGTCCACCGTATATGGCGCGTGGTCGGAGAAACGCGGCTCGCGAAGGATCGAACACGCCCTGACCCGCTCCGCCAGCGCCGGCGTGACCAATTGGTAGTCGATGCGCCAGCCCACGTCGTTGGCGCGTGCGGCGCCTCGGTTGCTCCACCAGGTGTATTCGGCCGCCTCCGGCTTCACTATGCGGAAACTGTCCTTCCAGCCCTGCGCAGGCTGGGCCAGCAAACCATCCCCGCAGGCATCGGCAATCATGCCGTTGAGCCAGGCACGCTCGGGCGGCAGGCAGCCTGAATTCTTCTGGTTGCTGGTCCAGTTCTTGATGTCATTGCGCGCACGCACGATGTTCCAGTCCCCGCACAGCACGTAGTCACGGCCACTGTGCAGCCATTCCTGCATGATCGGCGCCAGCCACTCCATCACCTGGAACTTGAAGCCCTGCCGCTCATCGCCCGATGAACCGGACGGGATATAGAACGACACCACGCTCAAGTTGCCGAAGCGTGCCTCGATGTAGCGGCCTTCTTCGTCGAAGGCCTCCCAACCCAGCGCCGTGCGCACTTCATCCGGCTCGCGGCGGGCGTAGATGGCCACCCCGCTGTAACCCTTCTTGGTCGTCGCATCGCGGAACCATGCTTTGTAACCGGCGGGCAGGAAGTCAGGATTCAGGCCCGACTCCGCCTGCAACTGGTGTTCCTGCGCCTTGGTTTCCTGCATGCAGAGCACATCCGCGTTCTGCGCGGCGAACCAGTCGAAAAAGCCCTTGTTGGTGGCGGAACGAATGCCGTTGGCATTGAAGCTGATGATGCGCATGCAGATACCGTAAGAGGAAACCGGCAAAGCGTACCCGATGCACGCCTGCCCGGCTCCAGTAACCCGCTATGCTTTGCAGAATTCCCATCTGTCACACCCCTCCCCATGACCGACCACCGTACCCGTTTCCTGCAACTCGCCCTGGACGCCAGCGCCCTGCGCTTCGGCGAATTCACCCTGAAATCCGGGCGCACCAGCCCTTACTTCTTCAATGCCGGCCGTTTCGACAGTGGCGCCCGGCTGGCTGCGCTGGCCACCTGCTATGCCGACGCCGTGCAAGCGGCGGACACGAATTTCGACCTGCTGTTCGGCCCCGCCTACAAAGGCATTCCGCTGGCCACGGCGCTGGGAGTGGAGTTTGCCCGGCGCGGCCGTGACCTGCCGCTGGCGTTCAACCGCAAGGAGGCCAAATCCCATGGCGAGGGGGGAACGCTGATCGGTGCGCCGCTGCAAGGACGGCGGGTGCTGATCGTCGACGACGTGATCACCGCGGGCACCGCCATCCGCGAGGCGTTGGGCCTGATCCGGGAGGGTGGCGGCACACCGGCTGGCATCGTGATTGCCCTGGACCGCCAGGAAGTCCTGGACGAAGCCGCCACGCCACGCCGCTCCGCCGCCGAATCGGTGACGGATGAGACCGGGATCCCCGTGGTTTCGGTGGCCAACCTGGGCAACCTGCTTGATTTTGCGGGTGAAACCGCGGAACTTGTCCACCATCGCGACCAGTTGCTCGCCTACCGGGCGCGCTACGGAAGCGTCCGTACGGATTGAATGCGGCAGGGGGCCGCGAACATGGACAGATCACCTCGCCACGTGCTGGCACCGCTGCTGCTGGTTCCCTTCCTGGCCATGGCCCAGGGCAAGGCACCGGTGGCCAAGAAACTTTATTGCTGGAACGAAAACGGCCAGCGCGTCTGCAGCGATGCACTCCCTCCGGAAGCCGTCAACCAAGCCCGGCAGGAAATCAGCATGAGCAGCGGCATGCAGACTGGCGAAGTCCAGCGCGCGATGACCGACGAAGAGCGCGCCGCCGCTGCCGTCGAGGCCGCACAGCGCGACGCGGACATGGCGGCCGAGGAAACACGCCGCCGTACCGACCGCGCCATGCTGATGTCCTATCGCAGCGAAGAAGACCTGCGCCGCGTTTTCAACGAGCGCACCGCCATCGTGGACAACAACGTGCGTACTGCCCGCTACAACGTGGCCAGCCTGCGCGAAGGCCTGGTCAGCCTGCTGCAAACTGCCGGCGACCGCGAGTTGTCCGGACAACCCGTGACCGGCGAGATGACCCAGAACATCCGCAATCGCCATACCGATCTGCTGAGACAGATGCAATTGCAGGCCAGCTTCGAGCGCCAGCGGCTGGAGCTGGATGATGAAATCGTGGACATCCTCCGCCGCTACCGCGAAATGAAGGCCACGTCCGACGGCAACACCTGACACGCAGGGCTGCCGCCGCGGGGATCCCGGGACTCAGAACGTCAGGTCGAGTTCCGGCGCAATGGCAGCAAGCTGCATTCGGAATTCATTGCGGATCCGGTCCAGTGCCTGCGGATGGTCGGCCTCGAAGCGCAAGACCAGCACCGGCGTGGTGTTGGACGCGCGCATCAAGCCCCAGCCATCGGGCCAGTCGGCCCGCAAACCATCAATGGTGGATAGCTGGGCACCATCGAACCGCGCCACGTCCATGAAACGGCCCACGATCTCATGTGGCGTGGAACCCGCGCTGGTGGGCTTGTCCACCGTCACCTTGATCTCGGGTGTGGAAATGCTGTCCGGCAACCCATTGAGCACTTCGGACGGGGTTTCCGCACGCAAGGCCAGGATTTCCAGGAGTCGCGCCGCGGAATACAGGCCGTCATCGAAGCCATACCAGCGCTCCTGGAAGAAGAAGTGGCCGCTCATTTCACCGGCCAGCTCCGCACCCACTTCACGCATGCGCGCCTTGATCAGCGAATGCCCGGTCTTCCACATCATCGGCGTACCACCATGCCGCAGCACCCAGCCCTGCAGTTTGCCGGTGCATTTGACGTCGTAGATCACCATGGCGCCGGGATTGCGCTCCAGCACATCGGCCGCAAACAACATCAATAGCCGGTCCGGGAACACCACGGCGCCTTCCCGCGTGACCACGCCAAGGCGATCACCGTCGCCATCGAAAGCAAGGCCAAGATCGGCATCGAACTGCTTGACCATCTGGATCAGGTCTTCGAGGTTGTGCAGTTCGCTGGGGTCCGGATGGTGGTTGGGGAAGCTGCCATCCACGTCGCAGTAGAGCGGAATCACCTCGGCACCGATGGCTTCCAGCAACCCCGGTGCGATGTCACCTGCCACGCCATTGCCGGCATCCACCACGACCTTGAGCGGGCGCTCGAGCTGCACGTCATCGGCGATGCGCTGGATGTAATCGGCAGCGATGTCGCGTTGTTGCACGTCACCCAGGGTTTCGTCCGTACGCAACAGTCCCTGGTCGATCCTTGCGTGGAGGTCGATGATCGCGTCACCGGACAGCGTCTCGCCGCCCACCACGATCTTGAAGCCGTTGTAGTCAGGCGGATTGTGGCTGCCGGTCACCGAAATACAACTTCCCGCACGCAAGTGGTAGGCCGCGAAATAGGTCACCGGCGTCGGCGCAAGGCCGATATCGATGACGTTGCAACCGGCACGTCGCAAGCCCTGGATCAACCCGCGCACCAGGTCCGGTCCGGAATGCCGGCCATCCCGGCCCACCACGATGTCCACCAGGTCCTGCTCTCGCATGACGGTGCCCACTGCCTGGCCAATCCGCTCGGCCACATCCGGATTCAGGCCCTGCCCGACGATGCCGCGGATGTCATAGGCACGGAAGATTCCGGGATCAATGGTTGTGGGCTCGGTCGTCAGGGTCGCGCCACTGCCTTGTACAGGCTTGGGCGCCACCACCGTTGCGCGTGGCTCCAGCTCCATGGCCTCGCCCAGGGTTTGCGCCACCTCTTCGTCCTGCGTGCCTTTCGATTCCCGGCGAATCCGCGTGGGCAGGCTCCCCAGCTTCCCGCGGGACAGCAACAGCAACGCGGCCGATGACAACCCGGCCAACACCGCCAGGATCAGACTACCCACCACGCCCAGGCCAAACGCGCCCGTAGTGCTGTCCGGTACGGCCGCTGCAACGCGGAGCCCGGTCTCACCCACCGCATGCGCCAATACCTCGGCGCCATCCGCCAGCGAAGCATCGCCGCGCTGGTGCACGTTGTATGTGCCTTGCCGCAGGGCCAGGTAACCGCTGTCCGACACCCCCGCCTGATCAATGCCCGCAGCAAGGTGGGACAACGGAAGGCTTACGTACACCACGCCCTGTGGAACGCCGGCAGCCACTCCGAAGCGGGTCTGAGATTCTTCACGGATGGCCCGTGCCACCGATTTTTCACTCTGCTGGGCGGCTTCCAGCAAGGCCAGCTTGCTGAAACCGAAGGCCCCGGGATCTCCATAAGCGGCCTGCAAATCGGCCGGAAGCAGATCAACGCTTTCGGCCTCCTTCCACTCATCCTTGATGGCTTGGATGACACCGGCGCGCTCACCCGAGATGAGCGCCTCCTGGATGGCAGGCACCTGCAACAGCGCATCCAACCGCCCGGTTGCCGTGGTGATTGCCTGCTGCGTCTCCGCCACCGCCTTGTTGCGCGCGGCCTCCACGTTGTCCGCCAGCGCCGCATCCTGCCACTGCCGCAGACCACTCCAGCCGAACCACGCCGCCAGCAATGCAAACAACACGCCCAGCAGCAGTTGGATGCGCTTCGTGTCCGCCGCCGTCAATTGCAGTCCGAGTTTCTCTGTCGCGCCCATCCTTGCCCCCTGTCAACGCACGCCGGTATGGCCGAATCCCCCTTCACCACGCGCACTGCCGGCAAACGTATCGACCACCTGCAAGCTTACGCGCACCACAGGCATCACCACCAGTTGCGCGATACGGTCACCGGGCTGGATGGTGAAAGGCTCACGCCCGCGATTCCACACACTGATGAGCAAGGGACCCTGGTAGTCCGCATCGATCAAACCGGTGCCATTGCCAAGCACGATCCCGTGCCGATGCCCCAGCCCCGAACGCGGCAGAACCACCGCGCACAGTCCCGGATCGGCCAGGTAGATCGAGATTCCACTGGGAATCAGCGTGGTATCCCCTGGCTCCAGGGTCAGCGCGGTCTCGGTGGCCGCGCGCAGGTCCAGGCCCGCGCTGCCTTCGGTGGCATAGGCCGGCAACGGCCATTCATCACCGAAACGAGGGTCCAGCAACTTGATTTCGACGGGGTGCTGTTGATGGCCGCTCATGCTTGCAGGCGCTCCACGATCAAGCCAACGAGCTGTTCGGCCAGTTGTGTCTTGGGCGCCGAGGCAAAGGCACGTTCGCCATCCTTCCAGTAAGCCGTCATGGCGTTGTCGTCACTTTCAAAGCCGCCCCCCTCGATCCCGACCCGGTTGGCCACGATCATGTCCAGCCGCTTGGCCACCAGCTTGCCACGCGCATATTCGGCCACATTCTCGGTCTCTGCGGCGAAACCCACCACCAGCTTCAGTCCCTGAGTCTGCATTGCCACTTCGGAGAGGATATCCGGGGTCCGCACCAGGTCCAGCGCCAGTGATTCATTGGACTTCTTGATCTTGTTGGAGGCGGGTACGCGCGGCGTGTAATCGGCCACGGCCGCGGCGCCAATGTAGATATCCGCCGGAAACGCCGCGAACACGGCTTCACGCATCTGCGAGGCGGAGCGCACGTTCACCCGCTGCACGCCCGCTGGCGTGGCCAGGTGCACCGGCCCACTCACCAGCACGACCTCGGCACCATGGCGGGCCGCGCTGGCGGCGATGGCGAACCCCATCTTGCCGCTGCTGCGATTGCCCAGATAACGGACCGGGTCCAGGTCCTCATAGGTAGGACCGGCACTGACCACCACCTTCAATCCTTTCAGCGGGCCCGCCCGGGAGGGCGCGGATACCGTGGCCGCGGCAAGGCCCGCCACGATGGCAACCGGTTCGCTCAGGCGTCCCGGCCCGGATTCACCCTCGGCCAGCGGACCGTCCTCCGGCCCGATCACCTGGACGCCGCGCGTGCGCAGGACGTCGATATTGGATTGCGTGGCCGGATGCAGCCACATGCGGTGGTTCATCGCCGGGGCCACGGTGATGGGAGCCGTGGTCGCCAGGCAAAGCGTGGTCACCAGGTCATCGGCCAATCCATTGGCCAGCCGTGCCAGCAGGTCCGCCGTGGCCGGTGCGACCAGCACGCGGTCGGCCCAGCGTGCCAGTTCGATATGGCCCATCGCCTGTTCGGCGGCGCTGTCCCACAAGCTGGTGCGCGCGGGCTGGCCGGAGAGTGCCTGGAAGCTCAGCGGTGTCACGAATTGTTGCGCCCCGGCCGTCATCGCCACCTGCACCTGGCCGCCGGCATCACGCAGTCTCCGTACCAGATCCAGCGATTTGTAGGCGGCAATGCCGCCGCCCACGCACAACAGGATCCGCTGGCCATTCAAGGCAGGCTCTCGGGAAGGCTCGGCCACGTCGGGGGTTTTCCTACAACCGGACAGGCCATTAGCTTACCCGATGCCCATGTCCTGCCTGATGCCGGCGCGGACTGTCCACATGCACTCTGCTTCCATGCACATCCGCGACTGGCCCGCCGAAGAACGTCCCCGCGAAAAACTGCTGACCCGCGGCCCGCCCGCCTTGTCGGACGCCGAATTGCTGGCCATCTTCCTGGGCTCCGGCCTGCGCGGGCGCGATGCCGTGGGCACCGCTCGCGAACTGCTGGCCCGGCACGGCCCCTTGCGCCGCCTGCTGGAGCTCGACGCCAGCCAACTGGCCAAATTGCCCGGCCTGGGACCAGCCCGCGCCTGCAAACTGGCAGCCGCGCTGGAGCTGACCAACCGCCACTTGGCAGCCGCGCTGGAACGCGGCGAAACCCTGACCGACCCGGCCAGTGCCGGGCGCTACTTCGCCCAACGGCTGCGCCCCTATCCCTGCGAAGTGTTCGCTGCCCTGTTCCTGGACACCCGGCACCGCGCCCTGGGCTTCGAGGAACTGTTCCGGGGCTCGGTGGATTCCGCCGAAGTCCACCCCCGCGAGCTGGTCCGCCGTGCGCTGGGGCACAACGCCGCCGCGGTGATCGTGGGACACAACCACCCTTCCGGCAGCGCCGAACCCTCCGCTGCCGACCGCGCCATCACTGCCCGCCTGAAGCAGGCACTGTCGCTGGTGGACGTGCGCTTGCTGGACCATTTCGTGATCGGCGATGGCCCGCCCGTCTCGCTGGCGTCACGCGGCTGGGTCTGATCCAGACCGGCGCGCCGGACGCCGCACGCCATTGGGCGTAAAATGCGCGGTTCCGCACTATCTGCAGAACCCCAGTGAAAGCCTCCCTACGCGCCTTGATCGTCCAGGGCATCGACGCATTGCGCCATGCCGGTACCCTGCCCGCCGATACCGCCACGCCGGACTTCGTGGTCGAGCGGCCGAAGGATCGCGCGCATGGCGATTTCTCCACCAATGCCGCGATGCTGCTGGCCAAACCGGCGAAGTCGAATCCGCGCGCGCTGGCCCAGGCCTTGGTGGATGCACTGCCTGCGAACAACGACATTGCGTCGGTGGAGATCGCCGGCCCCGGCTTCCTCAATTTCCGGCTGACGCCCGGCGCGTGGCAACGCCAGTTGGCCACCGTGTTCGCACACGGGCATTGCTACGGTGCCAACGACAGCGGCGGCGGCCGCACCGCGGGCGTGGAATACGTATCGGCCAATCCGACCGGCCCACTGCATGTCGGCCACGGCCGCGCCGGCGTGATCGGCGATTGCATCGCCCGCGTACTGGATGCCAACGGCTGGAACGTCAAGCGCGAGTTCTATTACAACGATGCCGGCGTGCAGATCAACAACCTGGCCATTTCCACGCAGGCGCGCGCCAAGGGCTTCAAGCCCGGCGACGATGCATGGCCGGCCGATGCCTACAACGGCGACTACATCGCCGATGTCGCCACCGCCTACCTGCGCGGCGACTCGGTCGAGATCGAAGATCATGTCGTCACCGGCAAGGACGATGCCGACGACCTGGACGCCATCCGCCAGTTCGCCGTGGCCTACCTGCGCCGCGAACAGAACGCCGACCTCGCCGCCTTCGGCGTGTCGTTCGACGTGTACTTCCTTGAATCCTCGCTCTATGCCGACGGCAAGGTGGAAGAAACCGTGCGCGAACTGACCGCTCACGGCCACACCTACGAGGAAGGCGGCGCACTGTGGCTGAAGAGTACCGACTTCGGTGACGACAAGGACCGCGTGATGCGCAAGTCCGACGGCACTTACACGTACTTCGTGCCGGACGTGGCCTATCACTTGAGCAAGTGGCAGCGCGGCTACCAGCGCGCGATCACCGAACTGGGTGCCGACCACCACGGCTCCCTGGCACGGGTGAAGGCCGGCCTGCAGGCACTGGAAGCCGGCATCCCGAAGGACTACCCGGAATACGTGTTGCACCAGATGGTCACGGTGATGCGCGGTGGCGAGGAAGTGAAGCTGTCCAAGCGTGCCGGCAGCTACCTGACCTTGCGTGACCTGATCGACGAAGCGGGTGCCGATGCCGTGCGCTGGTTCCTGGTCGCGCGCAAGCCGGACTCACAGCTCACCTTCGACATCGACCTGGCCCGCAGCCAGTCGCTGGACAACCCGGTGTACTACGTGCAGCTTTCGCATGCACGCATCTGCGGGCTGTTGCGACAACTGGAGGAACGCGGCCTTGCGTTCGACCGGGACAACGGGCTTGCACAACCGCTGGACCTGGCCAATGCTTCGCTGCGCGATCTGCTGATCGACTTGTCACGGCTCCCGGAAATCGTGGCCACTGCGGGCGCACAACTTGAACCGCACCTGATCGCAACCTACTTGCTCGAACTGGCGCAAGCGTTCCAGACGTATTACAACGACCACCAGTTCCTCGTGGACGACGCGGACGTGCGTGACGCACGGCTGGCGCTGGCGCTGGCCACGCGACAGGCACTGGCGAACGGACTTGGCCTGCTGGGCGTCAGTGCGCCCGAGCGCATGTAATCAACGGAGAATCATGAAATGGCGGCACGTCGCGGTAAAAACCAGGCGAAGCGCAACTCCGGGAAACCGGTGCCTGGCTGGGTCTGGCTGTTGGCCGGCCTGGGATTGGGCGTAGCCCTGTTCTTGTTCCTGCCGGGCTTGATGAAGCAGGATGGCGACGGCTTCATGCGCTTCGGACCGAAACCCAATCCCGATGCACAGCCCGCCCCCGTGGCCAATGCCGACGTGGAAGCCGTGGTGCCGGAAACACCACAGCCTGCCGAAGACGCGCCCCGCGAAACCCGCTTCGACTTCTACACGCTGTTGCCCGGACAGGAAGTGGAAGTCACGGATGCAGAACTCGCTGCCAGCGCGCGCGAAGAAGCCAATCGTGCCGCACGCGAGCGCGATGCCGAGGCCGCACGTGCCCGCGCGGCACTGATGGGTCAGGACGTCGCACCACGCCCCAACACCCAGCCCACCCCAATTTCGGAAGCTCCGGCCACTGCCGCGACCCCGGCCACCCAACCAAGCGCGACAGCTACCGAACCTGCGGCTGCCGCTATGGCGGCCAGTGCAGCCAGCGGCTCGCGCTACATCCTGCAAGCAGGTGCGTTTGGTGCCGCCAGCGATGCCGAAACCGCCAAGGCCAAGGTCGCCATGCTGGGACTGAATGCGCGCGTGGAAACAGCCGAAATCAATGGCAGGACCGTCTACCGCGTGCGCATGGGGCCCTACGGCACGGCGGGCGAACTGGCCGAAGCAAAACAGAAACTCGCCAATGGCGGACTGGACGCCATGGCCATCCGCGCACAATGAAGGATGCCGCCACACGCCGTCTGGTCATCGCCACGGCCGTGGCGCTGCCACTGCAATGGTTGTTGGCGTGGTTGCTGGGTCATGTGGGTGGCATCGTGCAAACCCCCGCGGGGTTCATCGACTTCACGGCCCTGCTCGCCGTAACACTGTCGATGGCCGTGGGCGGATGGATCGGAGGCCCGCGCTTCACCGGCGTGGCCATCGTGATCACGGCCCTGGTCTGGATTGCCACGCTGATCATGCTGCTGGTCATCAGCCAGCCCCTCACCCAACAGCCTTTTCCGCAGGCCCTGGCCAGCGTACTGCGCCATAACGGCCTGGCCATCGTGGCTTCACTGGCGCTTGCCGCGCTGGGTGCCGCGCTGGGGAACACCCTGCGGCGGAAACTCAAACCCCTTTCCTCCGATTCCGGCACACCATGACCCGTACCGCCCTGATCACTGGCGCCACCTCCGGCTTTGGCGCCGCCGCCGTCCGCCGTTTCGCCAATGCAGGCTGGCGCGTCATCGCCACCGGCCGCCGTGCCGAGCGCTTGCAGGTCCTCGTGGACGAATGCGGCGCGGACAAAGTGCATGCAGCGGCATTCGACATCCGCGATGAAGCCGCGATGGACGCCGCACTGGCGGCCTTGCCCGAAGGTTTCCGCACCATCGACCTGCTGGTCAACAACGCCGGCCTGGCACAGGGCACGCTGCCGGCCCAGAGCGCGCTGCTCTCCGACTGGCGCACGATGATCGATACCAACATCACCGCGCTGGTCACGTTGACCCATCGCCTGCTGCCCGGACTGGTGGAACGCAAGGGCGCCATCATCAACATCAGCTCGGTGGCCGGCGTATATCCCTATCCCGGCGGCAACGCGTATGGCGGCAGCAAGGCCTTCGTCAGCCAGTTTTCACTGGGCCTGCGCAGCGACCTGCACGGCACCGGCGTGCGCGTGACCACGATCGAACCGGGCATGGCTGAAACCGAATTCACCCTGGTCCGCACGCATGGCGACCAGGCGGCATCGGACAAGCTCTATTCCGGCGCGGATCCGATGACCGCTGAGGACATCGCAGACACCATCTTCCATGTCGCCACCCTGCCGCCACACCTCAACATCAACCGGCTGGAAATCATGCCGGTGAGCCAATCGTTCGCCGGCTTCCAGGTGCATCGCGCGGACTGACCCCAGTCCGCACAGACGCCATCGCTTCCGCTAGAATCGCCGCCACGACCTCGAAGGTCGTGGCCGCCCAGCGGCCGGCAGAGCCATCGCCATGCCAATCCTTCCAGTCTTTATCCGGAGATTCGCATGCGCGTCACCCGCCTCGCGGCCGCCCTGTCGGTGGCCTTGCTTCCCGTTTCCCTCGCCTGCGCGCAGGACGTCGCCGACGCCGCTCCCGGCCCTTCCGCCACCACGCTGGATGCCATCGTGGTCAAGGGCGAGAAAACCGCCCGCGACCTGCAGGACACCACCAGCAGCGTGGCCGTGACCACCTCGGTGCGCATCGAGCAGGAAAACCTGCTGACCCTGTACGACATCCTGGAACGCACGCCCAACGTCTCCACCAGCTACAGCAGCCGTGATTTCACCATCCGCGGCATCAGCAACGAAGCCGGCGAGCCCAATCCGCTGGCCACGGTCTACCTGGATGGCGCCGCGCTACCCACCCAGGTCACCGGCTCCGGCCCGAACGACCTGTGGGACATTGCACAGGTCGAACTGTTCCGTGGCCCGCAATCCACCATCCAGGGCCAGAACGCGCTGGCCGGTGCCATCGTGATCCGCACCGAGGACCCCACCTTCGATTGGAGTGGCCGCGCCCGCCTGATGTGGAGCGATCCGTCCGACCGCCGCATCGCCTTCGCCGGCGGCGGCCCGCTGATCGAAGACGAACTCGCCTTCCGCGTATCGGTGGAGGACCGCGAATTCGACGGCTTCACCCGCAACACCACCCGCAATACCGGCGAAGATGCAGTGGATTCGACATCGGCACGGGCCAAGCTGTTGTGGACGCCAAAGCACATCGAGGGATTGGCGGTACGCCTCACCTATACCCGCGACGACCGCACCGGACCGTACCTGTACAGCTATTCGCGCAACGACGTGCCGAATTACGAAGACGACCGCATCAATACGTCTGACCATCCCAACACCACCGATACACGCACCCAGGTGGCCAACCTGGACATCCAGTACGACTTCCAGGGGCCGTGGTCACTCTCGGCGGTCACGTCCTGGAGCGATACGCTGATGCGGCGGAGCTACGACAACGACAATGGTCCGGAGCCGGAGCAATACGGCAGCACCCATGAACCGCACGACGTGCTGTCACAGGAGTTCCGCCTGCACTACGCAGGCGAGCGGCTGACCGGCCTGCTGGGCCTGTACGGTTCGCGCCGTACCACCGACCGTTCGCAGACCAGCCACATCAACATCGAAACGCCGGTGGCAACGATCTCGGGCGTGCTGCAAGGCGCCGGCTTCCCGGCGGCGAATGCCGATGCCATCGCCGGCATGTATGCCGCGGCACTGCCATCGATCCCGATCAACTACGACGGCAACCACGCGGCGGAGTCGAAGAACCTGGCGCTGTTCGGCGATGGCGAATACAAGCTCGACGACCACTGGTCACTGCTGGGCGGTTTCCGCTATGACCGCGCAAGCTACGGCTTCGATTCGCGGACCGATGCCGAATTCGCCGGCACCTTGCCGGACCCGGCGGCGTTCGATCCCAGCGGCGGCCTGCTGTACATGGCCATCGCCGGCATCAACCAGGCCGTGCTGGGCATGGTGGCCGATGCCAGCGCCAATACGCCGTGGCAATCCACCAACTCCACCGCGTTCCTGCCCAAGGCCGGCGTACGCTGGTCGTGGCATGCCGACCACTCGTTGGCATTCACTGCACAGCGCGGCTACCGCTCCGGCGGCGTCAGCTACAACCTCGCCCGCAGCCTGGCCGTTCCCTACGACCCGGAATTCACCTGGAACTACGAACTGGCCCTGCGCACGCAATGGCTGGACGGGCGGCTGGCACTCAACGCCAACGCTTACTACATCGACTGGAAGGACAAGCAGACCTACGCCTTCTTCGGCCTGAACAGCTATGACTTCCACGTGGTCAACGCCGGGCGTGCGCACCTGTACGGTCTGGAAGCCGAGGCACGCTACAAGGTCAACGAAGCCTTCGACTGGTACGCGGGCGTGGGCTTTTCGCGCACCCGCTACGATGAATTCGACGTGATCGATGGCGGCACGCTCACCGACTACTCCGGCCGCGAATTCGCCTATGCGCCGCGCCTGACCTTCGCGGTGGGCGGCAACCTGCGCTGGGCCGAGGGCTGGTTTGCCAATGCCAACCTCAACTATCGCGACAGCGTGAACGTGGACGTGGGGGCGGGCAACAACGTGTTGCCTTCGCGCACCCTGGTCAACGCCAGGCTGGGCTATGCAACGCTCGACTGGAGCACCTACCTGTTCGGCAGCAACCTGTTCGACCAGGCCTACACGCAATACGCCTGGATGGATGACCCCAACATCACGCTGGGCGCACCGCGCGTGCTGGGCATCGGCTTCGAATACCGCTGGTAAGACAGGCCCGATGCGAGCGCCACCGAAATGACGGCAGCCTGGTTGATCCCCTCCCTGTTGGCCGCACTGTGCCTGTATCTGGCCAGTGCGCACCAGCGCCTGTGGCCGCGCGGGCGCAGCCACGCCCGCATCCTGCGCATCGCCGCAGGATGCGGGATTGCCTTGGCAACGGTTATCGCCGTGGTGGCGCTGGGGCTGTGGCCCGGCGTGTTCGCCGCCCTGTCCGCGCTGATGTTCGCGCTGGTGCTGCTGCCCTATGCGGATGCCTGGCGGCAAGGGCGCAAGGACGTGCGCGGGGAGCATCGCCATGTGGGCTAGGTCGCTGGCAGCGGCATTGCTGGGACTGCCGCTGACGGTCGGCTTCATCGGCCTGCTGGTGCTGCTCTGGCCGGGTGAACTGACCCGGATCACCATGCCGTGGCTGCTGATGGCATTCCCGGTGTGGATAGGCGTGATGTCGCTGGCATTCGTGGCCAAAACCGGCCTGCGCGCGTGGTTGTGGATGGGCGGCGGCACGCTGCTGTGCTTCGGGTTGATCCACCTGGTGAAACTAATGGGCTGGGCCGCGGAGCTGCCGGCATGAAGGCTTCGACGCTACGCACCTATCTGTCCGTGCATACCTGGGTAGGCCTGCTCTCGGGCATGCTGCTGTTCATTGCCTTCTATGCCGGTGCAATCACGGTATTCGTGCACGAACTGGAAGGCTGGGAACGCCCGTCCGAAGCGGCACCCGCGCCTGCGGAATCCATGTTGCGCGCGCAGGCGCTGGTGGATGGCCTGCTGCAGGCGCATCCGGACAGCGCGCACGACTTCACCCTGGTGCTGCCGGGTGAGCACGGAGCACAGCCTTCGGTGTTCTGGTTCGACCAGGCCACCGGTGAGCGCCGCAAGCTGGTGGCGGATACCGCACAGGGAATCGATGAAGTCCCGGCACGCGGCGGCTTCGTCGAATTCATCTATGACCTGCATTTCACCGCGGGCTTGCCGCATACGCTGGGCACTTATCTGTTCGGCGTGGCCTGCATCCTGTACGGGTTGGCGCTGGTCAGCGGCGTGGTGCTGTATGCGCCGGCATTCCTGAAAGACCTCTTTGCCTTGCGCACCGGCAAGAACCTCAAGCGCCTGTGGCAGGACGCGCACAACGTGGTCGGCGTGCTGTCGCTGCCCTTCCACGTGATCTTTGCCTGGAGCGGCGCGGTACTGACCATCGGCTTCGTGATGCTGGCCCCGTTCCAGTTCCTGGTCTTCCAAGGAAAGCTGCTGGACGTTCTGGAAATGAATTTCGCCATCGCCCCGCATGTCGAACCCGCGGGCGAAATCCAACCGATGCTGCCGGTGGCCGAACTGCTGCGTCGGGCCGAGATCGCCCTGCCAGGCATGGAAGTGGGCAGCCTGTCCTACCACGATGCCGGCGACGCCCATGCACAGGTCACTGCGTATGGCGAACTGCCGCAGGGCCGGCTGGCCGGCTTCGGCGGCGTGGCATTGAGCGCCACGACCGGCGAGGTCATCAATGCGCTCGGGCCGAAGGATTTCCCGCCCGGGATGGCCATGCTGCAGGGTCTTACTGCGCTGCACTTTGGCAACTTCGGCGGCCAGGCAGTGAAATGGCTCTATTTCCTGCTGGGACTGGCCGGTGCCTTCCTGTTCTACAGCGGCAATCTGCTGTGGATCGAGTCCCGCCGCAAACGCCGGCAGATCGAACAACCCAAACGCACACGATTCATGGCCGGGCTCACGCTGGGCGTGTGCATCGGCTGCATGGCGGGCGTATCAGCCGTGTTCCTGGCTGCCGCACTGTTGCCGCAGCCATGGATCGCACGCACGTACTTCATCGTGTTCTTCGGCGCGATCCTCTGGGCCTTCGTACGCCCGACCGCACGGGCAGCCCATGAACTGCTGTGGCTGAGCGCCCTGCTGACCGCCGCCATCCCGCTGGCAGGCTGGATGGGTTCCGGCGAGCACCTGTTCGCCGCACTCTGGCATGGCCACTGGCATCGCTTCTTCATCGACGCCACCGCACTGGCAATGGCCTGCGTCTTCTGGCGAATGGCGACCGCCACCCTGCACCGCGCCCGGCATGGCGACCCGAACAGCCTGTGGGCACTGGGCGGCGCCTGACTTGTCGGGAGTGGCAATCCGGTATGAGCCGGAAAATACCCATTCAGGCAATAATGGGCAAAAAGGGTATATTGGGAACTCCCACCACGGAGACGCCCACATGTCCGCCGTCATGCCGCTCGAAAGCCTGGAAAGCCTGCCGCGCACCCCGGCCTCGGATGTGAAGAAGCTGGGCTGGCGTGGGGTGATGGACACCGTGCGCCGCGAGGGCAAGGTGGTGGTCACCAATCACGACCGCCCCGAGGCGGTGATCCTGCCGGTGGCCGAATACGACCGCCTGCTGCAATTGCTGCACGCCGCCAGCGAGAAGGACCGCGCCACGCTAGAGGCGCTGCGCCGCAAGTACGACGAACGCCTGGCTTCCCTGCGGGAGCCGGGTGCGGGCGAGAAACTCGCATCCATTTTCGACAAGCCGCTTGATCTTGGTGGCCGGGTCATTGCAGGCTAGCCCTGAGGATGCCGAGACCGCGCATCCTGGTCCTGGCAGGAGTCAATGGAGCAGGCAAGAGCACGGTGGGCGGCGACACGCTACTGCAAGCCGGGGCAACCTGGTTCAATCCAGACGACTTTGCCCGCGAGCTGCTCGCCACCTCTGGCTGCACGCAAACCGAGGCCAATGCCGAAGCCTGGCAGGAAGGCATGCGCCAACTGGAAGCCGCTGTCGCAAACCGGCACGACCATGCCTTCGAGACCACCTTGGGCGGCAATACCGTTCCCGCCAGATTGCGTGACGCCACAAACACGCATGACCTCATGATGTGGTTCTGTGGACTGGACTCACCAGAACATCACATCGCTCGCGTACGCCTGCGCGTGGCCGGTGGCGGCCATGACATACCGGAAGCAAAGATCCGAGAACGTTACGTCTCTTCCATCGCCAACCTGGTCGCATTGCTGCCGTATCTGTCACGGCTACGGGTCTACGACAACAGCGCCGATGCCCTGCCCGGCACGCCCGTCCCAAATCCGCGCCTGCTGCTGCAAATGGAAGCAGGCCGGATCACCTGGCCCACTGATATCGAAACCCTCACGCGCACGCCGGACTGGGCCAAGCCGATATTGGAAGCCACCCTCTCGATGACATGACAGTCCAGACGGTGATTCGTCCTGCCTGCAATAGAACGGTGTAACCACCTACCCCAGCAGCCAACCGGTCAAACCGGCTTGAGCACCGATTGCATGCCCGGCGATTGCCAGACCATGCCGTCACTGCCAGCCATCAGCAGCTCTGCTTCGGAATGACGGTTGCACCAAGCCAATGCCCGGGCAGGTCCTTGCACCATCAATGCGCTACCCCAGCCATTGACTGCGCTTATGTCACGCGCCAGCAGGGTCACGCCATGCACGCCAGTCGTCGGCCATCCGGTCTGCGGATCCAACACATGATGGAGTCGACGGCCACCCACGACGAAGCCACGCTCATAATCGCCCGAGGAAGCAACTACGCCGCGACCATCGACTTCAAGAACCCCCAGCAGCCTGGCCGGCGCGCGCGGATCACGCACACCCACCCGCCAGGGACGACCGGCAAGACGGCCCATGGCCAACACGTCGCCACCTCCGTTGACCAACGCATTACGTATGCCCTCGCGTTCGAGTACATGCAGGCCTGCGGCAAGAATTGGCAGTTTGGCGATACCCCCCAGATCCAGCGCCATGCCCGGACGCTCGAGGAAGGCCGTGCCTGCCACATGGTCCAGGTGCAAATACTGCCCACCGACGTGCCGAAGCTCGCTAGCGATATCGGCTGCCGCAGGCATGGCCTCGCGGCCAGGTTCAAACCGCCATCCGGACAGTGCGCCGATCGTCGCGTCGAATGCACCCCGACTGTCCAGATACACACGCTTGGCCGCTTGCAGGACCGCCATCACTTCCGATGGAACCGGCACGGGATGGCGTCCTGCAGCCACGCCAATATGATGGACGGCACTATCCTTGCGATAGCGACTCATCAACGCCTCAAGACGCTGCATCTCGGCGAAAGCTGCAGACATCGCCACATCAAGCATGTCGGCATCCACGCCATCGGCAACGATATCCACCTGCGTACCCATCAATCTTCGACTGCGATGCCTCGCACCATTTGCCGTAGCGCCGAGATGCGAAACCCAAGGCAGCGCTCCCAACAAAGGCAGTGCCATCACGAACCGTCGCCGTGACCACGACGCCCATTGCCGAGTGTCATTCATCGCTAACTCCAAATGCTCTCTATGACTGACCCAACATGTAGTCAACGGCAGCCTTCACGTCTTCGTCATCCAGCGACAAATTGCCGCCCTTGGCGGGCATCAAACCCGCCTCGCCAGTAAACCCCTCGATAGCGTGCTGGTACAGCGTGTCCCTGCCTTGCGCACTACGCACCATCCAGGCCTCCTTGTCTCCCGGCTTGGGAGCTCCTGCCAAACCACTGGCATGGCACATGGCACACGTTGCGCCATAAATCTTCTTTCCGACTCCACTCCCTTCATGGACAGCTACCGCCTCCACGGTAGCTTGTTCTACGGGCAACTCTGGCGATGCAACCATGCTTGCGGACACAGGAGGCTCCTTGCCACTGCAAGCCACAAACACCAGGGCGATCATCACGAACATTGCCGTCATGGAAATAGATTTCATAAACATTACCTTCAGCCATAAATTCAAAATTGGACAAAGAAGAACACATTAAAAGATAATCAAATAACATTAACTTTATTATCGCGCCTCACATTAATCACCCTTCCCGAATATTCGCGTAGCGAGTGTAGTTATCGACCAACGCACTTCATTTGATCTGAATCAAGCTGGAGTCTCTCCAACAAAGTCAGACTGTTGCCACGTAAATACATTTACATCGCGCAGAAATCTGGAAGGAGATAATTAATGAACAATATGAAGGATGACTCCGGCAAAAATTCCGCCAACATAAGCCGCCGCCAATTCATCAACACCACCGCCCTGGCCGGCGTAGCCATCGGCGTCGTCGGGTGCGACGACACGTTCGCCCCTGCAACAGCAAGCAAGGACGGCAAGGCAACCAGCAGTACGGCCAATGCCAGCGCACACCTCAAGCCGGGCGAGCTTGATACCTATTACGGCCTGTGGAGTGGCGGCCACACTGGCGACATGCGTGTGCTGGGTCTGCCATCCGGGCGCGAACTGCTGCGCATTCCCTGCTTCGTGCCCGATGCCCTGGTCGGCTGGGGAATCACCAATGAATCCAAGGAAATCATGGGCACCAAGCCCAATGGATCACTGCGCTATACCGTGGGCGACACCCACCACACCCATGCGTCCTACAAGGACGGCAACTACGATGGCCGCTACGCCTGGATCAACGACAAGATCAACAGCCGCATCGCACGCGTCCGCCTGGACTACTTCATATGCGACAAGATCACCCAACTGCCCAACGTGCAGGGCTTCCACGGCATCTTCCCTGACAAGCGCGACCCTGTGGATCCGGCGATCAACTACACCACCCGCGTGTTCTGTGGCGGGGAATTTTCCATACCGCTGCCAAATGCCGGCGTCGAAGACGAAAGCCAGTACCGCTCGCTGTTCTCCTGCGTCGATGCCGAGACCATGGAGGTACGCTGGCAAGTATTGATTGATGGCAACTGCGACCTTGTAGCCACTTCATTCGATGGGAAACTGGCGGCAACCAACCAATACAACATCGAAATGGGCGCGCGCTACGAAGACATGATGTCCGCCGAGCGCGATGCCTGCCTTTTCTTCAATATCGCCCGTATCGAAGAAGCCGTTGAATCCGGGAAATTCACCACCATCGGCAACTCCAAGGTACCCGTGGTCGACGGCACCCGTACTGCCAACAAGAATCCCGCGACTGCACTCACTGCCTACATCTCCGTGCCCAAGAACCCGCACGGCGTCAATGCCAGCCCGGACCAGAAATACTTCATCTGTGCCGGAAAACTTTCACCTACCGTCACCACCATTGAACTGGCCAGGGTATTGGAATGGTTCGAAGGCAACCTGGCGGAGGTTGATGACGCCATCGTGGCCGAGGTCGAAGTGGGCCTGGGACCGCTGCACACTGCCTTCGATGGCCGCGGCAACGCCTACACCACGCTGTTCCTGGACAGCCAGGTAGTGAAGTGGAACATCGAGAAGGCCATCGCCTTCCACAAGGGAGACAGGAGCGCTCAGTACGTGATGGATCGCCTGGATGTGCATTACCAACCGGGCCATATCAATGCCTCGCAATCCGAAACCATCGCTGCGGATGGAAAATACCTGGCGGTAGGCTGCAAGTTTTCCAAGGACCGCTTCCTGCCCGTGGGCCCGCTACATGCCGAGAACGAGCAACTCATCGATATCTCCGGCGACAAAATGATGTTGATGGCTGATCATCCGGTACGTGGCGAGCCCCATGACTTCATCATCTTCAAACGTGACCTGCTCACGCCGAAGCAGGTGTACTCGCATGATGACTTTCCGAACGCCATCACTGACCCGAAGGAATCGGGCGTATTCCGTGACGGCAACAAGGTAACGGTGAAGCTGACCTCGCAGGCACCCGCATTCAGTCTTCGCGAGTTCACGGTAAAGAAAGGCGATGTAGTCACCTTGATCCTGACCAACCTGGACAAGATCGAGGACCTGACCCATGGCTTCGCCATTCCCAACTACGACATCAACTTCATCGTCAATCCGCTGGAAACCAAGTCGGTGACTTTCGTGGCCGACCAACCCGGCGTTTTCTGGGGCTATTGCACCCACTTCTGCCATGCACTGCATCTGGAAATGCGCACGCGGATGATTGTCGAGGGCTGATGCCCGCCGGCAGGCGTTGCTCACTTGCAGCGCCTGCACTGTCCTGGATACGAAGCAATGTTGTTCCCCGGTACCCGGCTGCTGGCCTTCCTCGTCTTGGGTTTGGCCCTGCTGCCATTGCTTGCCCTTGCGGACACCTATGAGGCCGAGCTTCCACCCGGCCTATCCACCGCGCACGACATGTGCGCGCTGGTTCGCTGCGCCGATGTTTTCCCGGGCGCCACCCATTTCTCGCCACGCAAGGGCCAGCCCCCTTATGTCGAGGCGTACGACAACGATGGCGCACACAGGCAATTACTGGGCTACGTGATGCTGTCCACCGATATCACGGACATACCCGCTTATTCCGGCAAGCCCGTGATCACCTTGATTGGCATGGACACCGAAGGCCGCTTCGTCGGCGTGAAGGTACTCAAGCATTCCGAGCCGATCCTGCTGCTGGGCATTCCCGAGTCGGCATTGACCGCATTCAATGACCAGTACCTGGGTAAGTCGGTCGCCGACACCATTGAGGTTGGACCCTCGCGCCCAGAGGAAAATGTCACAGGCCTGGATGCCATTTCCGGGGCAACGGTTACCGTGGTGGCGCAGAATCAGGTCGTGATGTTGTCCGGCTCGTCAGTTGCGCGCCAGACCGGCATCATCGCCCCGACTGCACGTGAACCTGCCCGTTTCGTCGGCACGGGGAAGCGCTACAGTTGGAATGAAATGACCAGGCTTGGCGTGGTACAGCGCCTGCGTGTACGACCGGAACAAGTCGGCATGCCCCGCGGACCAGAGCCATTCATCGAACTGTGGTTCGGTGACCTGAACCATCCGGATGCAGGCCGCAGCCTCTTGGGCGAGAGCGGTTATCAACGCCTGCATGCTGCACTCGGCGAAGGTGAAAGTGCCCTGTTTGTCATACGCACGGCCGGCACCGAGTCATTCAAGGGCTCAGGCTTCGTACGAGGCGGCATCTATGACCGCGTGCAGGTGAAACAAGGCGCCGATTCTTTCACCTTCCGCGATCTTGATGCACTCAAACTCTATGGACTGGAAGCCGAAGGCGCACCCCAACCTAGTGAATCCTCCATCTTCATCATTCGCTCTGCTTCATTTTCAGCCGCTTATCCATGGAAGCTTGCCCTCCTGGGTAATCGCGTGGATCGTGCAACCGGGCAACGCAGCTTTGCCGTCTTCGAATCCAGATACTGGTTGCCAGCCACGATGCTGGAAGGCGGACGCCCCAAAGTGCAAGAACCCCGTGCCCCCTGGGTACAAATCTGGAAAAGCCAGACTCTCAAGATCACCTTGTTTGCACTGCTGCTGATAGCGGTGACGCTGGTCTATGCACTGCGCGAACGACTTACCCGCCTTTCCACCCACCGCAACAAGTGGCCGGTGAATGGATTCAAGTATTTTTTCTGGATGGCGAGCATTTTCCTGGTTGGATTCGGGCTGATGGCACAGCCATCCATTACCCAGGTACTGACCTGGTTTCATTCGATCCTGTTCCAATGGTCCTGGCCACTATTCCTGACGGATCCTTTCATTTTCCTGTTCTGGCTCTTCATCATCACCACCGTGATCCTGTTTGGCCGCGGCCTGTTCTGTGGCTGGATGTGTCCTTTCGGCGCCCTGCAGGAAGCGCTTTACAAGATCGTGCGCTTCATCGGCCTGCGACGATTCCAGACCAAGCTGCCGCAAAAATGGCACGACGCATTGAAATGGTTGAAATACGCCATCTTCTTCGGATTGCTGGCGGTATCACTGTTCTCGATGGGACTGGCCGAAAAGCTGGCCGAGGTAGAGCCATTCAAAACCACTTTCCTGGTCGGCATCACCAACCGCACTTGGCCCTACAGTCTGTTCGTGGCCGTGCTTCTGGGCATTGCCCTTATCGTCGAAAGACCGTTCTGCAAGTACCTGTGTCCATTGGGTGCCTCGCTGGCAATTCCAAGCACCTTCCGTTGGTTCGGATTGAAACGCAAACAGGATTGCAACAGCTGCAAAGCCTGTGCAACGGGCTGTGGCGCCCAGGCCATTGATGCCAACGGACGCATCGATCAACGCGAATGCCTGCACTGCCTGGACTGCATGATTCTCTATACCGACAGCGGTGGTTGTCCGCCACTGGCCCGGGAGCGCAAACGACGCGAACGCAAGGGCCTGCCGCTCACCCTGATCCGTGACGATGGCTATTTCGAGCCTCTGCCCGGAGAAAACGTACGGGAACAAATCCTGCCCAAGGCAGTGGCAGGGCCCGATCCACGCATGCTCACGGACCCGGCACTGCCCCCGTCCAAACGCAGCACCCACCTGCGGGAACGGCTCTGGCAGGAGTTGTGCGACCACCTCTGGCCATGGAGCCGGATTGGCTGGCAAAGCCAACGCAAATTGCAGATAGCTGGAGGGGTACTGGCACTGGCGGTCAGCACCGCCTGGACCATGGCAGCGATGGGCCACCTTTCCCGGGGCGCCATCATCGGCTGGTGGTTTGGCTGGAGCCTGTGCGAAGTGCTGGTCCGCCTGTCAGGCCGGCGCCATGTCAAGGACGGGCCATGGTGGCGGAACCATTACCGTGCCGCACGCGTTCCCGACATGATGAGCTACGTGGCTTCCAAGAACCTGGTGATCGGTGTCCTTGCTTTCCTGCTGATCAAATCACTGGGGGGATTCCTTCCATGAACCACGGTATCGGCGGGCATGCGTTTCTCTTGGCCATCTTGCTGTCATGGACATGCACGACGGTCCAGGCCGCAACGATACGGATCACCCCCGGCGAGGACCTGGCAGCGGTGGTGGCCAACGCATCGGCGGGCGACGTGATCGAGATCGCGCGTGGCAAGTACCGGGTCAACCTGCTGGTGGACAAGCCCCTGACCTTGCGTGGCCTGGGACGCCCGACGCTGGATGGCGGCAACCAGGGCGACACCATCCGCGTGACCGCACCGGACGTACTCATCGAAGGGTTGATCGTGCGCAACTCCGGTGACAGCCTGAAGGACCAGAATGCAGGCATCTACCTGTATCCGGGCGCACACCGCGCGGTGGTGCAGCACTGTGACCTGGTCTACAACCTGTTTGGGTTGTGGATCGAGAAATCCGACGATGTCCTCATCAAGGACAACCTGATCGTGGGCAAGCGCGAATATGCCAGTCCACGACGCGGTAACGGCATACAGCTCTACAACACACAGCGCGCACGCATCCTGGACAACAACATCAGCTTCGTGCGCGACGCGCTGTACGTGGACGTATCCCACCACGCGCTGTTCCGTGGCAACCGGCTGCACCACAGCCGCTACGGCACCCACTACATGAACTCGTATCACAACGTGTGGGAGAACAACGACAGCTACTACAACCGTGGCGGCCTGGCACTGATGGAAGTACGCGACCAGGTGGTTCGCGGAAACCGGGCATGGGGCAATTCGGACCACGGCATCATGCTGCGCACGATGTACGACGCCGATATCTCGGACAACATCGTGGCCGGCAATGCGCGGGGCCTGTTCATCTATGACGTCGAATACATCAAGCTGAACCGCAACCTCGTGATGGACAACACGGTGGGCGTGCATCTGTCGGCCGGCTCCACCCGTAATCAGGTGGAAGGTAATGATTTCATTTCCAATCACCAGCAGGTCCGTTACGTGGGCGCTCGCGACGAAGCCTGGGGCAATGAGGACGGCAACTACTGGAGCAACTACCTTGGCTGGGACCGGGACGGAGATGGTCACGGCGACGTGGCTTACGAAGCCAACGACATCGTGGACCGCCTGACGTATCGCCACCCAAGCACCCGGATATTGCTTGCCAGCCCGGCGGTGCAGGCACTGCGCCTGACAAGCAAGCAATTCCCCATCCTGCGGACTCCTTCGGTGGTGGATCCCCGCCCCCGGATGAAGCCCCACCACGAAGACTGGAACGAATGGCATGGCAAACGTTTCTCCGGCCGTTGACGGCATCGCCATCGCCTTGCGCGGCGTGCACAAACATTACGGCAGGCTGCATGCCGTGGATGGCGTCGACATGGACATCCGGCAAGGCGAGATCATCGGCTTGATTGGTCACAATGGCGCCGGCAAGAGCACCTTGTTCAAATTGATGCTGGGGCTGGAGCCGCCGTGTGCAGGCAGCATCCACATTGCTGGCCGGCCCATTGGCGGACCAGGCTTCCGGGCCTTGCGCCAACAGCTTGGCTACCTGCCAGAAAACGTGGTGCTGTACGACAACCTGGATGGACTGGAGACCCTGCGCTTCTTTGCCCGCCTGAAGGGCGTGCCCGCGGATGATTGCCCGGCCATGCTGGCACGCGTGGGGCTGCAGCAGGCGGGCCGGCGCCCGGTGCGGGAATACTCCAAGGGCATGCGCCAACGCCTGGGTTTCGCCCAGGCATTGCTGGGCCAGCCGCGGGTGCTTTTCCTGGACGAACCGACCAATGGCCTGGACCCGCAGGCCATCCGTGATTTCCATGCCGAACTGCAAGCATTGAAAGCTGCCGGCGTCACCATCGTCATCACTTCGCACGTCCTGGCCGAGCTGCAGGAACGGGTGGATCGCCTGGCCATCCTTGCCTCCGGGGAATTGCGTGCATTGGGCAGCGTGGAGGCCTTGCGCCAACACACCGGGCTTCCCCTGGTCGTGGAGATCGACCTGCCCGCGGCCCACCGTGAAGAAGCCGCCAGGGTCCTGCAGCAGGCCAGCGGCTCGCCGCCCGAACCGGCACCTGCCGGCCTGCGCCTGAAGTGCCCACGCGGACGCAAGATGGCGTTGTTGGGTGCATTGGCGCCATTGGGTGCAAGCGATGTGCGCCTGCACGAGCCTTCGCTCGAAGACATGTTCCTGGGCTTGTCGGACTGAACTCACCACCATGAAACTGACCCCGATCATCACGCTTGCCGGCAAGGAGTTGCGCGACCGCATGCGCAACCGCTGGGTCCTGGCCATGGCACTGGTATTCACCCTCTTCTCGCTGGTCATCGCCTACCTGGGTGGCGCGCAACAGGGCCATGTCGGCTTTCATTCAATCGAATTCACCATCGCCAGCCTGGTGAGCCTGGTGATCTACCTGATGCCATTGATTGCCCTGTTGCTTGGTTTCGACGCCATCGTGGGCGAGCGTGAACGTGGCTCGCTTGCCCTGCTGCTGACCCTGCCGGTCACCCGGCTGGAATTGCTGCTTGGCAAGTACCTGGGCATGGCCTCGGCGCTGGCGCTTTCCTGCTTGGCCGGGTTCGGCCTGGTCGCGGCCCTGCTGTGGCGGCACATGAGTGCCAATGCACTGTTCCACTATGCAGGCTTCATGCTCAGTTCGGTCATGCTGGGGCTGGCATTCCTCAGCATGGCCGTGCTGATCTCGGTGCTGGCCCGCGAACGTACACATGCTTCGGGGCTGGCCATCGCCACCTGGTTCGTGTTCGTGCTGGTGTACGACTTGGTACTGCTGGGCGTATTGGTCGCCACGGGGGGAGCGTTCGCCGGCGATGCGCTTGCCTGGCTCTTGCTGCTCAACCCCGCCGACGTCTACCGCATCCTCAATGTGTTTTCGCTGGAAGAGGTCCGCACGCTCCATGGACTGGCCAGTGTCGTCCCCGAATCCCTGGGCCATCCCGTGGCAATGGGCTGCGTGATGCTGGCCTGGATCGTCTTGCCGCTTGCCCTGGCCCACTGGAAATTCAAACCATGATGTCCCTGCACTGGTTGTCCCCCGCCGTTTCCACACTGGCCCTCACGCTGCTGCTGGCGGGCTGCGGCACCAAGACCGCCCCGCATGCGTGGGAGCCGGCCGACATCGAAGACGGGACCACTTGCTCGCTCGACGGCATGTTGCTGGCGGACTACGCCGGACCGAAGGCACAGATCCATTACGCCGGGCAGCCACACCCGGAGTTCTACTGCGATACGGTGGAAATGTTCAGTGTGCTGTTGGCCAGTGAACAGTCACGCGCGATGCGCGCCGTCCATGTCCAGGACATGGGACAAGCCGACTGGGAAGAACCACGTGGACGGTGGATCGACGCCAAGACTGCATTTTACGTGCGGGGCAGCCGGCTGCATGGCTCGATGGGCCCGACATTCGCCAGCTTTGCACGACGCGAGGATGCCGAGGCGTTCCGTGGCCAGTACGGTGGCGAACTGCTGTCCTTCGACGACGTCATCCCCGAGATGGTGGACCTCCGCGGCGGTGCCCTGCACGACGCCCACATGTAGCCGCCCTGCCAACGCAGCCACCGGGTGGCAGCTGCACGCCTCCGCCGGTGGAGTTATCCCAGCGGCTCGTCCGACAAATACGTGTAACCAGTCAAACCGGCTTCCAGTGCTTCGTTGAGGCGCGCCGCCTCGGACTTGGTCAGATCGGCGGCACCTACCCGTGCGCGGTAGATGCGGCGCAGCTCATCCAGCTTATAGCCCACGTAATCCAGCATCACGTCGGTGGTGTCGCCACGACGCTGCTGCTGCAACTTGTAACCCTCGCCATCCGTGCTGACCTCCACCGCATCGGTATCGCCAAACAGGTTGTGGATATCGCCCAGGACTTCCTGGTAGGCACCCACCAGAAAGATACCCAGCCGGTAGCTTTCACCCGGACGCGGCCGGTGCAGCGGCATCGAGGAATCCAGCCCCTCGTTCTCCACGTAGGTCTTGACCATGCCGTCGGAATCACAGGTCATGTCGGCGATCACGCCGCGCCGGTCCGGCGCTTCGTCCAGGCGCTCGATCGGCACGATCGGGAATACCTGGTCGATGGCCCAGACATCGGGGATGGATTCGAACACGCTGAAGTTGACGAAGTACTTGTCAACCAGCCGCTCGTTCAACTCGTCCAGCAAATCGCGATGGCTGCGCTCGTCGCTGCTCAGGCGCGCACGCACGGCATGGGCGATGGCATAGAACAGGTCATCGATGCGCGCACGGTGCACCAGGTCCATCTGGCCCAGCGCATACAGGGACAGACCCTCGCTGTGATGGTGCTGCGCCTCATGGAACAGTTCCACCGCGGGACGCGTATCCAGTTCGGAATGGATCTCGCGCAGGTGGCGGATCACCGCTGGCTCATCGTCATGCGCGGGCGGCACGCGACCTTCCGGTGCCTGCTCCACTTCGGATACGTTGACCACCAGCACCGCGTGGTGCGCGGTCATCGCACGGCCGCATTCGGTGACGATGCGCGGCGGCGTCAAACCATGCTGTTCGCAGGCCTCGGCCAACGGTTGCACGATGGTGGACGCGTACTGGTGTACGCCATAGTTGATGGAGCAGTAGCTGCGCGAGCGGGTGCCTTCGTAATCGATGCCCAGGCCACCGCCCACGTCCACATGGGTGATGGTGGCGCCCAGTTGCGAAAGCTCCACGAAATAACGGGTGGCTTCGCGCATGCCATTGGCGATGTCGCGCACGTTGGAAATCTGCGAGCCCATGTGGAAATGCAGCAGGCCCAGGGTGTCCGCCATGTCGGCATCGCGCAGGGTCTTCCAGAGGTCCAGCACCTGCCGTGGCGAAAGACCGAACTTGGCCTTGTCGCCACCGCTGTTCTGCCACTTGCCTGCCCCCAGCGTGGCCAACCGCATGCGCACGCCCAGGCCGGGCTTCACGCCCAATGCCTTGGCTTCTTCCATCACCAGCGGCAACTCGGACGGCTTTTCGATCACGATGAAGGTCTGCAGGCCCAGCTTGCGCCCGATCAGCGCCAAGCGGATGTACTCGCGGTCCTTGTAGCCGTTGCAAACGATCAGCCCGCCCGGGCGCGACAGCGCCAGCACCGCCATCAACTCCGGCTTGCTGCCCGCTTCCAGCCCGAAGCCTTCACCGGCATGCGACGCCAGCGTACCGGCCACGCCGCGATGCTGGTTGACCTTGATGGGATACACGGCGGTATAGCCGCCCGCGTAGTCCCAGTCCGCCTGCGCCTGCGCGAAGGCTGCCTGCAAGCGGCCCAGGCGATCGCCCAGGATCTCCGGGAAACGCACCAGCAACGGCAGTTTGGCACCCTGTGAACGCGCGGCATTGACCACGTCGGGCAAGGCCAGTGACGGACCCTGCGCCCCGCGCGGCGACACCGTGATGCGGCCCGCATCGTCCACGTCGAAATACCCTTCCGACCAATGCGGGATGGACCAGGTCTTGCGGGCTTGGTCGGTGGACCAGGGCATGTTCATTTCGGTCTGCCTGCCATTCGTTGCCAGGGTGCGCCGGGGCGCATTCATCATTGCCAAAGCCAATACCCGGCCCTGGCGCGGACGCGCATTCTACAGGCTACGGACACATGGGTCCGTTACAATGCGCGCCGCTCCAGCCGGCCCGCCGGCCACGCGCACCCTCCCTTGACGCAGGACTGCCCCATGACCGCCAACGACACCTGGTTCATCGAACACTTCCAGCCCACCGGCTCGGCCATCGGCTTCCGCATCACCGGCAAGCTGGACGAAGTGCAGTCGCCGTTCCAGAAGATCGAGATCTACGACAGCACCGACTGGGGCAAGTTGATGGTCATCGACGGCGCCATGATGCTGACCACCAAGGACAATTTCTTCTACCACGAGATGATCAGCCACCCGGTGCTGTACACCCACCCGGCCCCGAAGCGCGTGGTGATCATCGGCGGCGGTGACTGCGGCACCTTGCGTGAAGTGCTGAAGCACCCGGGCGTGGAAAGCGCTACCCAGTGCGACATCGACGAGCAGGTGACGCGCATGGCGGAAAAATATTTCCCCGAACTGTGCGAATCCAATGGTGATGCGCGCGCCGAATTGCTGTTCGACGACGGCGTGGCCTACATGGCCAACTGCGAGCCCGGCAGCGTGGACGTGGTGATCGTGGATTCCACCGATCCAGTGGGCCCCGCCGAAGGCCTGTTCAACAAGGCGTTCTTCGAAAGCTGCTTCCGCGCCCTGAAGGATGACGGCTTGCTGGTGCAGCAATCCGAATCCCCGCTGGCATTGCTGGACCTGATCAAGGACATGCGTGCCGAAATGGGCAAGGCCGGCTTCCAGTCGTTCAAGACGCTGCCGTTCCCGCAGCCCTGCTACCCCACCGGCTGGTGCAGCGTCACCGTGGCCACCAAGCAGTCCGGCTTCGGATTCGATTTCCGCCAGGCCGATGCGCAGGCCAAGCCCTTCGACACCCTCTATTACACCGCGCACCTCCACACGGGCGTGCTGGTGGCGCCGCCCTTCGTGGCCAAGGCGCTGGGTGAATAAACAAACGTACTGAAACCGCACGGGAACAACCGGAAAGGCCCCGCACTGCGGGGCCTTTCCGTTTTCGAACCAGCCGCCGAGGCCTCAACCGTGGAAATCGCGCCATCGAGGAATCTGTTGCCGCTTCGCCGTGTATCGCAGGTATGCCGCCATCATCAATCCAAACAAAAGGCCAGCCAATCCGGCCAGCAGCCATGCGGCAACGGCAGGCATGCCCTGTCGTCCCCACATGAGTACCCACATCAGCGCACCCCAGAAAATACCGAAGAAACCACCCATCAACAGTACGTTGGCGCCGAATCCGGCCATCAACGGCGGCGGAACCCTGGCCCCCAGCTTCCACAGCAGTTGGAACAACGGCGGCGCATAGGTACTGCGACGCATGCCACGGGCTTCAAACAGTGCCAGTGCCTTCTGCAAGCGCGTATCGAAAGGATCGCTCTGCATCACGCGCACCGACTACAGCGCATCCCCATCCAGCTCACCGGTGCGGATCCGCACCACGCGCTCCAGACCGTAGACGAACACCTTGCCATCCCCGATCTTGCCGGTCCCGGCCGCCTTCACGATGGCTTCGGTGACACGCTCCACCTGGTCATCGGTCACTGCCACTTCCACCTTCACCTTGGGCAGGAAGTCCACCACGTATTCGGCACCCCGATAAAGTTCGGTGTGGCCCTTCTGGCGGCCGAAGCCCTTCACCTCCGTCACCGTGATGCCGGCGACCCCGGCTTCCGCCAACGCCTCGCGTACATCGTCCAGCTTGAACGGCTTGATGATGGCCATCACCATTTTCATCGGAAGTCCTCCATTGGAATGCCAGCAGGATAACGCGGTTGCGATGGCGGCGCGCCTCGGGTTCAATGGTCGCCCGCCTTCGGATTTCCCCGACAGCCGGACACGGCAAGCGCCGATGGCTGGAAAGACCACCGGCCCGCAAGCTGCTTCCACTGCCGGAGAACACGCCATGATCGACCTCAACCACATCGACGACCTTGCCCGCCGCCTCAGCGACCTGGTACCCCCCGGCCTGCGCGAATCGCGCGAAGAACTGCAGGAGGCCTTCAAGGGCGCCCTGCAAGCCGGCCTGTCACGGCTGGACCTGGTGACACGCGAGGAATTCGAGGTGCAACGCGCAGTCCTGCTGCGGACCCGCGAAAAACTGGAAGCACTGGAACAAACGGTGGCAGCGCTGGAAAAGCAGCCGCCCACCCCTTCTTCCCACTCCTGAATCCGCCGCCATGGGCCTGGCGCTGGTGCACAGCCGTGCACGGGCAGGTGTGTCCGCACCTCCGGTGCGGGTGGAAGTCCACCTGTCCGGCGGTTTGCCATCCACCCATATCGTGGGGCTTCCGGAAGCCGCCGTGCGGGAGTCGCGTGATCGCGTACGGGCCGCCATCCTGTGCGCGCAATTCGAATTCCCGCAGCGGCGCATCACCATCAACCTGGCGCCGGCCGACCTGCCCAAGGATGGCGGCCGCTTTGACCTGCCCATTGCGCTCGGCATCCTCGCTGCCAGCGGACAGATCCCGCGCGAATCCCTGGCCGACAGCGAGTTCCTTGGCGAATTGGGCCTGACCGGACAGTTGCGATCGATCGATGGCGTATTGCCGGCCGCACTGGCCGCGGCACGCAGTGGGCGCAAACTGGTCATCCCGACGGAAAACGGCGCCGAAGCCGCACTGGCGGGCAGCGTGGAGGCCTCCACCGCACGCACGCTACTGGAAGTCTGCGGTGCGCTTGCCGGCACCCGGGCCTTGCCCGCTGCCGTGATGGCACCGCCCATGCCGCATCCCGTGCCCGACATGGCCGATGTACGTGGACAGGCACAGGCACGGCGCGCGCTGGAAGTGGCGGCCGCTGGCAATCATCACCTGCTGCTGCTCGGCAGCCCGGGCTGTGGCAAGACCCTGCTGGCGACCCGCCTGCCCGGCATCCTGCCCGAAGCCAGCGAAACCGAAGCCCTGGAAGCCGCGGCCATCGCGTCGGTGAGCGGGCGCGGACTGGACCCCTCGCGCTGGCGGCAGCGCCCCTATCGCGCACCCCACCACACCGCCAGCGCAGTAGCGCTGGTCGGAGGCGGTGCCGACCCACGCCCCGGCGAAATCTCGCTAAGCCACCATGGCGTGCTGTTCCTGGATGAGCTGCCGGAATGGAAACGGCATGCCCTGGAAGTGCTCCGCGAACCGCTGGAATCCGGCATGGTGACCATCTCCCGCGCGGCACGGCAGTGCGAGTTTCCGGCCCGTTTCCAGTTGATTGCCGCCATGAACCCCTGCCCGTGTGGCTGGGCGGGCGATCCCTCGGGACGTTGCCGTTGCAGTCCGGAGCAGGTGCACCGCTATCGCGCACGGATTTCCGGCCCGTTGCTGGACCGGATCGACCTGCACGTGGATGTACCACGCCTGCCGCCACAGGACCTGCGTCCGGATGCGCCTGCCGGAGAATCTTCCACGGTCATCCGTGCGCGAGTGGAACAGGCACGCGCCCTGCAACTGGAGCGCAGTGGCGTCCCGAATGCCCAGCTGAACCACGCACAGACCCTCGCCTTCTGCCGGCTCTCGGACGCCGACCAGTCACTGCTGGAGCGCGCCATCGATCGCCTGCAATTGTCGGCCCGTTCCATGCATCGCATCCTGCGCGTGGCGCGCACCATCGCCGACCTGGCCGGCAGCACCCACATCGGCACGCCGCACCTCACCGAAGCCCTGGGCTACCGGCAACTGGATCGTGGCAAGCGCAGTGCTTGAGCCCACTGCGCGGGCGTGGCGCGAAGGCCTCCCTGCCATTGGTCACCCCCATGATTTAACGCATGGCATACGCACGTGACGGCGGCGACCTGCTAGCGTGGGAGGTTCGACTCACCACCCAGACTGGAACCGCACATGAAACCCGCGCTGCTTGCCTCCGCCCTTGTCCTGGCCCTTGCCGCCTGCCGCGGCGGCAACGATGACACCACGGCCTCCACCACGCCGGCCGCACCCGCCTCGATCGACGAAGTGGAACTGATCCCGCGCGACGCGCTGTTCGGCAACCCGGAACGCGCCGGCGTGCAGATCAGCCCCGATGGCAAGTACCTGAGCTGGGTCGCCCCGGTCGACGGCGTGCTCAATGTGTGGGTGGCGCCCGCCGACAACCTCGCCGATGCGCGCGCCATCACCCAGGACACCGCGCGCGGCATCCGCCAGTACTTCTGGTCCTACCAGCCGGACACGCTGCTTTATCTGCGCGACAGCGGCGGCGACGAAAACTTCCATCTCTATTCCGTCAACCTGACCAGCGGCGAAAGCCGTGACCTGACACCGTTCGAAAAGACCACCGCACAGGTCGTCGGTGTCAGCCACACGCATCCGGACTCCATCCTGGTAGGCATGAACGACCGCGATGCGCAGTGGCACGACCTGTATCGCGTGGACCTGGCCAGCGGCGAACGCACCTTGGTCGAACAGAACACGCAGCAGATCGGCGGCTATATCGTGGACGCGGATTACAACCTGCGCTTCGCGGACCGCTCCCGTCCCGATGGCGGCCTGGACATCCTGAAGCGCAACGCCGCCGGTGGCTGGGACAAGTACGACGACATTCCGTTCGGCGATGTACTCACCACGTACACCAGTGGCCTGACCACGGATGGCAGCACGCTGTACCTGGCCGACTCGCGCGGACGCAACACCTCCGCGCTGTACGCCGTGGACGTGGCCAGCGGCGAAAAGACGCTGATCCAGGAAGATGCGCGCGCCGATATCGGCGGCAACCTCCGCGATCCGCAGACCGGCCGGGTCCAGGCGGTCGCAGCCAACTACCTGCGCAACGAATGGACACCCGTGGATGACAGCATCAAGGCCGACCTGGAACGGCTGAAGGCCATCGGTCCCGGCGAAGCCACCGTCAATACCCGCACGCTGGACGACAAGACCTGGATCGTGGCGTATTCCGCCGCCGAAAAGCCCGTCGTCTACTACCGCTACAACCGTGATGGACAAGGCGGCGGCGAACTGACCGAACTGTTCTCGGCCCGCCCCGTCCTCGACGGCAAGCCGCTGGTCCCCATGTGGCCGCAGGAAATCACCTCGCGCGACGGCAAGACCCTGGTCAGCTACCTGACCCTGCCGGCGCATGCCGATGCGGATGGCGATGGCAAGGCCGACAAGCCGGTTCCGATGGTGTTGCTGGTGCACGGCGGTCCGTGGGCCCGCGATGCCTATGGCTACAGCGGCTACAACCAGTGGCTGGCCAACCGCGGCTATGCCGTGCTCTCGGTCAACTTCCGCGGCTCCACCGGCTTCGGCAAGGACTTCACCAACGCCGGTGACGGCGAGTGGGGCGCGAAGATGCACGATGACCTGATCGACGCCGTGCAATGGGCCATCGGTGAAGGTGTCACCACCGAGGACAAGGTCGCCATCATGGGCGGCAGCTACGGCGGCTACGCCACGCTGGCCGGCCTGACCTTCACCCCGGAAACCTTCGCCTGCGGCGTGGACATCGTGGGGCCGTCCAACCTCAACACGCTGTTGAGCACCATCCCGCCGTACTGGGCCAGCTTCTACGAGCAGCTCACCAAGCGCATGGGTGACCCGCGCACCGAGGAAGGCAAGGCCTGGCTGACCGAACGTTCGCCGCTCACGCACGCCGACAAGATCGTCAAACCGCTGCTGATCGGGCAAGGCGCCAACGACCCGCGCGTGAAGCAGGATGAAAGCGACCAGATCGTCAATGCCATGACGGCCAAGAACATCCCGGTCACCTACGTGCTGTTCCCCGACGAAGGCCATGGCTTCGCCCGCCCGGAAAACAACAAGGCCTTCAACGCGGTGGCCGAAGGCTTCCTGAGCCAATGCCTGGGTGGCCGCGCCGAACCCATCGGGGACTTCGCCGGCTCCAGCATCACTGTCCCGGCAGGCGCCGACGGCGTGCCCGGACTGGCCGGGGCGCTGCAGTCGCACACGCAGGAAGTGAAGAACTGAGCCGCCGGGAATCGGCTGCATGATCCATGGAAAGGCCCGGGGAAACCCGGGCTTTTTCATTGCATGCGAAAACCTGGCAGCTGACCCGCAACCCCATGGCTTTTCCGGA
>JBQGFJ010000089.1:0-4004 GCA_052040085.1 Pseudoxanthomonas sp. | reverse complement strand
CGGCGCCGTGACCATGCTGCTGACCGACAAGTTCTTCGCCACCTCGTTCTTCAACGCGGCAGGCGGCGGCGACCCGGTGATGTACCAGCACATCTTCTGGTTCTTCGGGCATCCCGAGGTCTACATCATGATCCTGCCGGCCTTCGGCGTGGTCAGTGAAATCATCCCGACCTTCAGCCGCAAGCCACTGTTCGGCTACCAGGCCATGGTGTACGCGACCGCGGCCATCGCCTTCCTGTCGTTCATCGTGTGGGCGCACCACATGTTCACGGTGGGCATGCCGCTGGGTGGCGAGATCTACTTCATGTTCGCCACCATGCTGATCTCCATCCCCACCGGGGTGAAGGTGTTCAACTGGGTCAGCACCATGTGGCGGGGCTCGCTGACGTTCGAAACCCCGATGCTGTGGGCGGTGGGCTTCGTGGTGCTGTTCACCATCGGCGGCTTCTCCGGCCTGATGCTGGCCATCGTGCCGGCCGACTTCCAGTACCACGACACCTACTTCGTGGTGGCGCACTTCCACTACGTGCTGGTGACCGGCGCGCTGTTCTCCATCATTGCCGCCGTGTATTACTGGTGGCCGAAGTGGACCGGCCGCATGTTCAGCGAGTTCTGGGGCAAGTTCCATTTCTGGTGGACCATCGTGTTCGTCAACCTGCTGTTCTTCCCGCAGCACTTCCTGGGCCTGGCCGGCATGCCGCGCCGCATCCCGGACTACAACCCGGTGTTCGCGGACTGGAACCTGATCAGCTCCATCGGCGCCTTCGGCATGTTCGTGACGCCGTTCATGATGGCCGCGATCCTGTTCGCTTCGCTGCGCAACGGTGCCAAGGCCGAAGCACGTGCCTGGGAATACGCCAAGGGCCTGGAGTGGACGGTGCCGTCGCCGGCGCCGCATCACACCTTCTCGGTGCCGCCGGTCCTGAAGCCGGGCGACCTGGCCCACGAAGACGTGCTGCACTGAATCCGGCATACGCGTGATGAACCTCCCGCTTCCCAATGATGAAACCACGCGCCGCCGCAAGGCGGCCGTGCGCACGGCATTGGTGGTGGGCGGCATCGCGGTGGCGATCTACGTGGCCTTCATCCTGTCGGGAGTACTGCGGGCATGAGCGCGCCGGTTTCCAATACCGCCGGGCTGATGAAACTGGTGGGCGTGGCACTGGCCGTGTTCGTGCTGACGTTCTCGCTGGTGCCGCTGTACCGCATTGCCTGCGAGAAAGTCTTCGGCATCCGGCTGGAACAAGGCCCGGGCCAAGTGCGTGCCAGTACCGCGGCCGCCAGCCAGCGCACGGTGACCGTGCAATTCGACGGTGGCGTGAACTCCAAGTTGCCGTGGTCCTTCAACCCCGAACAACTGACCATGGAAGTGGTGCCCGGCGAGCTGTACGAAGCCAGCTACTTCGCACGCAATGACAGCGAGCGCACCGTGGTGGGCAGTGCCGTGCCTTCGGTGGCGCCGGCACGTGCCTCGGGGTACTTCACCAAGACCGAATGCTTCTGCTTCACGGCACAGACCCTGTTGCCGGGTGAAAGCCGCGACATGCCGGTGCGCTTCATCGTCGACCGGGACCTGCCCGCCGACGTGAAGACCATCACCTTGTCCTACACCTTCTACAAGAACGAAGCCGCCACTGCACAAATCGGCAGTGCCGCGGCATCCGCGCCGCTTGCGGCGCCCTGATCCAGAGCCGACCAGAACGGGAACTCCAAAGCCATGGCACAGACACATTCGCCAGACGCCGACATCTACTTCGTGCCGCACCAGAGCAAGTGGCCGTTCGTGGGGTCGATTGCCCTGTTCATCACCATGCTGGGCGTCGCCACCTGGTTCAACGGCGTGGGCTGGGGCAAGTGGACCTTCTTTGCCGGCCTGTTGATGCTGATGGCCACCATGTTCATGTGGTTCGGCGACGTCATCCGCGAATCGGTCTCCGGCAAGTACAACCAGCAGGTCGACGTCTCGTTCCGGATGGGGATGATGTGGTTCATCTTCTCCGAAGTGATGTTCTTCGCCGCATTCTTCGGCGCCCTGTTCTATGCGCGCATGTTCGCGCTGCCGTGGCTCGGTGGCGAAGGCGATGGCGTGGCCACCAACAGCCTGCTATGGGAGGGCTATACGGCCGCATGGCCTACCGCCGGTCCGGGCGATGTGGGTGGTGCGTTCCAGACCATCCCGGCATGGGGCCTGCCGCTGCTCAACACGCTGATCCTGTTGACCTCGGGCGTGACCCTGACCATTGCCCACCATGCGGTGAAGGCCGGCAACCGTACCCAGTTGCTGCTGTGGCTGGGCGCAACCGTGTTGCTGGGCGCAGTGTTCCTGTTCTTCCAGGTGGAGGAATACGTGCATGCCTACCGTGATCTGAACCTGACCTTGGGCTCGGGTATCTACGGCTCCACGTTCTTCATGCTCACCGGGTTCCATGGCGCGCACGTGTTCCTGGGCGCCGTGATGTTGACGGTGATGTGGTTCCGCGCGGCCAAGGGGCACTTCACCGCGGAACGCCATTTCGGCTTCGAAGCCGCGGCGTGGTACTGGCACTTCGTGGACGTGGTCTGGCTGGGCCTGTTCCTGTTCGTCTACGTGGTGTGATCCGGCGCTGCCGGGATTGCGACGGCAACGACGGCATCGTCCCGGTTTGTACATGCCAAGACAGGAGGCGACGGCATCAACCGTCGCCTTTTTGCGTGATGACCGTTGGATTCAGCCGCCGACGCCGTGGGGTTTGATCACGCCGGTATAGATGCCAATGATCACCAGCAGGATCAGTGCCACCGAAAGCCCGATGCGCCGTGTGAGTGCGTTGACCGTGCGCTTGCTGCTGCTGTCGTCGACCAGCAGGTAATACAGCCCGGAGCCCAGGTTCCACAGGATGAGGATCAGGAACGCAATGATCAGCAGGTTTTTCAGCGGGTCGCTCAAGGTAGGCCTCGAGGGGGGATGTGGATAATGGGTCGATTATCGCAGCCATGGCGGGGAAACGCGTGAATCGCAAACGGGGGCTGCTGCTGGGTTGGACCTTGGCCATCGCCACGATGGCGTTGTTCAGTGCCCTGGGCTTCTGGCAGTTGGGCCGGGCCGAAGAGAAAGAAGCCATGTTGGCTGCCGCACAGCAGGTGCTGGATGACCGTGGCAGTCCGCTGCCACTGCAGGCGGCCGGAGACCTGCAACACGCGGACGCCTATCACTGGGCCGAAGGTACCGGCGTTTTCGTCCCCGGACCGGCGGTGCTGCTGGACAACCAGATGCGCGAAGGCCGCGCCGGTGTCCGCGCCTACCGTTTGCTGCAACCGGCGGGAGAATCCCCACCGTTGCTGGTTGAACTGGGCTGGTTGCCGTTGCCCGGTGATCGCCGCTTGCCGGAAATTGCCTTGCCGGAAGGCCCGCAGTCCTTGCAGGGGTTGCTGGTGCCGCCGTTTTCGGCGGGGACGGCAGCAGCAATCGTGGCGGCGCAACCCAATGGCGACCTGCTCGTGACCAGCCTGGAGGCGCCCGGGCTTCCCGTGGCACTGGGTGTCGCTGCGTTGCCGCCACGGGTGTTGCGGCTGGATCCGGCGCATCCGCTGGGCTACGCGCGGGACCTGGACATCCTGCCGAATACGCTTCCCCCCAGCCAGCACCTGGGCTATGCCGTGCAATGGTTCGGGCTGGCGCTCACCGTATTGGCGACGACTTTGTTGCTTACGTGGCGCAGCAGGCGATCAGCCAAGCCATCCGGTGCGGACGCGTGAGAAAATGACCCCATGAATGCTTCCGTTCCTCCTTCCTCCTCCACTCCGGCACAGGTGCGCCGGGGCCGCCTGCTGCTGGTTGCGCTTTTCCTGTTGTTCTTCGGCACGGTGTTTGGTGCAGGCGTCTTGCGCTTCGCCGGCTGGCAGCCGCAGGGCAGCAAGACCCACGGCGAAATGCTGCAGCCCGCCGTGGACGTGCGCAGTGTGACGCCTGTGCTGGCCGATGGCACGCCCTATCCATGGGATCCGGTCGAGCGCACGTGGCGGAT
>JBQGFJ010000088.1:0-4865 GCA_052040085.1 Pseudoxanthomonas sp. | reverse complement strand
AGGCCAGTTCCACGATGTCGCCCATGTCCACGTGGTCACGGAATTTCACGCCCTTGACCACACGCCCATCGCGCACGTCCAGGCAGGGAATGATGCGACGGCTCAACATGCCAATGCCCCGGCCACGCTGAAACGGCCTTCAAGCAAGGCGCGGCCCAGCACGATGCCCGCACAACCTTCGTTGCGTGCCGCGGCGATATCCGCCAGCTCGCGCACACCGCCCGAAGCCTGTACCTGCAAGGCCGGTGCAATGCGGCGGATGTGGCGATACAGCTCCAGGTTGGGTCCGGACAGCATGCCGTCACGCGCAATGTCGGTACTCAGCAGATGCCGGAGTCCGCCCGCTGCGAAGCGCGCCGCCAGATCGTCCAGGGTGACGCCTGCGGTTTCCGTCCAGCCGTGCACCGGCAATTGCCAGACACCGGCGTCATCCTGCCGGGCATCCAATGCCACGGTGATGTGTTCGGGACCGAAGTCGCTGATCCATTGCAGCACGGCTTCCGGCTGCTTCACCGACAACGAGCCGATCACCACGCGATCAGCGCCTGCATCGAGGATGCGCGCCACGTCATCACGCCCGCGTACGCCGCCACCGGTCTGTACTTTCAGGTTCGTGCTGCTGCGGATGCCACGCAGTAACGGCCCAAGCGTATAACCGCCTTCGCGTGCCGCATCCAGATCCACCAGGTGCAACCATGCGGCTCCCTGCTCGGCATAGGACTGGATGGCTGCCAGCGGATCGTCGGCATAGCGTGTCTCGCGCGCATAGTCGCCTTGGGCCAGTCGCACCACCTTGCCATCCCGCACATCAATGGCCGGATACGGCGTGAATGCGGCCTCTGGTACTTCTCCTGTCATCACGCCAATCCTGTTTCGATGAAGTTGCGCAACAACCTTGCGCCTACCGTTGACGAACGTTCCGGATGGAACTGCGCACCCGCCACCCGGCCACGCTGCACCACGGCCGCGAACGGCACGCCATGCTCGCTGCTGCTCAGGCAATCCTCGGTGACCGGCGCGGCATAACTGTGCACGAAGTAGGCATGTTCACCGGCTTCGATACCCTGCATCAGCGAGGAGGCGCGCAGCGGCTGCAAGGTATTCCAGCCCATGTGCGGCACCCGTATCCGTGCGCTAGCAGGGAGCTTCGCCACCTTTCCCGGCAGCAGGCCCAGGCATGGGGTATCACCTTCCTCGGAATGCTCGAACAGCAATTGCATGCCAACGCAGACGCCAAGCAACGGCGCTTCCAGTTGGCGCAAGGTATCCACCAGCCCCTGTTCCTGGAGCCGGCCCATCACCGTGGCGGCGGTACTGACGCCGGGCAGGATGACCCGGTCGGCGGCGGCAATCACGCGGGCATCCGCCGTGAGTTCGGCTTCCACGCCCAGACGCTGCAAGGCATAGCGCACCGACCCGATGTTGGCACCACCAGCATCCACCAGCGCTACCCGCATCACAGGGCTCCCTTGGTGGAAGGCAGTTCCGCGCCTTCGCGGCGAATCGCCTGCCGCAACGCTCGCGCCAACACCTTGAAGCTGGCTTCGATCTTGTGATGGTCGTTGTCGCCCTGCACGGTAATGTGCAGGTTCAAGCCGGCGGCATCGCAGAGCGAACGGAAGAAGTGCGGCACCAGTTCGGTGGGCATGTCACCCACGCGCTCACGCTTGAATTCGGCCTCGTACACTAGGTACGGACGCCCACTGAAATCCAGTGCCGCACTGGCGCGCGTTTCATCCATGGGCAGTACGAAACCGTAACGGCCGATGCCACGCTTGTCACCCAGCGCCTCGCGCAAGGCCTGTCCCAGTGCCAGCGCGGTGTCTTCGATGGTGTGGTGCTCATCGATATGCAGGTCGCCCTGCGTCTCGATCTTCAGGCTGAAGCCGCCGTGCTTGCCGATCTGCTCCAGCATGTGGTCATAGAACGGCAGGCCGGTGCTGATCACGGGATCGGCCACGCGATCCAGATCGATCTCCACCTTGATCTTGGTTTCCTTGGTATCGCGCCGGACCACGGAACGCCGCGGCGCATCGGCAAGCTCGTGGGCAATGCCGGCCCAATCCCAGCCGCCGCCAAATTGTCCGGTCTTCAACTGGAAGCCACGGATACCCATGTTGACCGCGAACTGCAGGTCCGTCTCGCGATCACCCACCATCGCCGACCGCTCCAGATCGATGGAGCGATCACGCAGGTAATGCAGCGCCAGCGCGATGCCCGGCTTGCGCGTGGGTTTGTTCTCATGCGGCCAGCTGGCGTCGATCAGCACTTCGCGGAACACGATGCCCTGGCTTTCGAACACCTGCATCATCAAGGCCTGCGGCCCGTCGAAAGTGGCCTGCGGATAATTCTCGCTGCCCAGCCCATCCTGGTTGCTGACGATAACGAACTGGTAGCCGGCATCGCGCAGCTTCAACAGCGCGGGGATGCAATCGCGAACGAAGCGGATCTTTTCGTAAGCATCGATCTGGAAATCGGCTGGCTCCTCGATGAGCGTGCCATCACGATCAATGAACAGGATGGGCGTACTCATGCTGCAACCTCCTGCGCGCGCAATGCCGCCAGCACGCGTTCGTTCTGTTCCGGGGTGCCGATGCTGATGCGCAGGGCATCGCCCAATTGCGGCGCAGCACGCTGGTCACGCACCACCACGCCCTGCGCCAGCAACGCACGATAGGCCGTTTCAGCGTCATGGAAGCGCACCAGCAGATAATTTCCCTGCGACGGATAAACCTGCTTGATCCAGGGCAGATTGGCCAGCGCGGCCTGCAGGCGTTCGCGCTCACTCCTGACCAGCGCCACGCGCTCGCGCGTCTGTACCAAGGCCTCTGCCGACAAACCCGCTACCGCCAGTTCGGCGCATGGCGTGGGTACGGGATACGGCGCCTGGCAAGTGCGCAGTACGGCGATCAGCGCCGGGTCGGCAATCGCCACGCCAATGCGCGCCGCCGCCAGCGCATGTGCCTTGGACAGAGTACGCAGCACCACGATGTTGTCGTGGCGATCCTGGAGACTGGTGGCCGATGGCACCTCGGAAAACTCGCCATAGGCTTCGTCCACCACGACCAATGACCATTCGCGCAAACGCTCGGCCAGGTCCGCGATGTCCTCCAGCGCAATCGCGGCACCGGTGGGATTGGAGGGTGAACACAGGAACACGATCTTCGCTCGTTCCTTGATGGCGGCTTCCGCAATGGCCTCCATGTCGGCCACGAAACCCTCCGGACCATCCCGCAACGGCACCTCGATCAAGGGCGCGTCCTGCAATCGCGCGGACACCGCATACATGCCGAACACGGGCGGCGTGACCACCACGGCATCGCGACCCGGGACACACAAGGCCCTGACCAGCAGGTCGATGGCTTCGTCACTGCCCCGCCCGATCAACAGGCGGGAAGTCTCGCAGCCGTACAGGGCAGCCAATGCCTGTTGCAAAGCCGGTGGTTGCGGATCCGGATAACGCCGGCAAGACACACCGGCCTCGTCGGCCAGGTTCGACCACGGGCTTTCGTTGGCATTGAGCCAGACGTCGCCGCGCAAGGTTTCCGTGCGTGCGGATTTGTAGCCGCCGAATCCACGCAAATCCTCACGCACCAGATCGAGTACGCCGCTCATGCCGTCACCTTCCGCAACCTCAGCGACACCGCCAGGGCATGCGCATCCAGACCTTCCGCTTCAGCCAGGGTCACCGCGCAGGCGCCGATGGCGGCAATCCCCTCGCGACTGGCGGACTGCACACTGACGAAATTCTGGAAGCTGGCCACGCTGACACCGCTCCAGGCACGCGCCGCACCACTGGTGGGCAGCACGTGGTTGGTGCCGCTGCAATAGTCGCCCAGTGCTTCCGGCGTGTAGTCGCCCAGGAATACCGAACCCGCCGCTTCCACCCGATCCAGCCAGGTGCGCGGTTCGCGCAACGCGAGGATCAAGTGTTCGGGGGCATAGGCATTGCTGATGGCGAAAGCATCCGCCAATGATGCCACCCGGATCAGACGCGAGGCCGACAGGGCCTTGCGTGCGATTTCCGCGCGCGGCAATACCGCCAGTTGGGCTTCGATTTCGCGTTCCACCCGGTCCAGCAAGCCATCGTCATCGGTGAGCAACAGCACCTGCGAATCCGGGCCATGCTCCGCCTGCGAGAGCAGATCGGCTGCGACGAACGCAGCATCGGCACCGGCATCGGCGATCACCAGCACTTCGGACGGCCCCGCCGGCATGTCGATGGCGACCGTTCCGCCCTGTGCGACCTGCTGTTTGGCTTCGGTGACGAAACTGTTGCCGGGCCCGAACAACTTGTCGCAACGCGGCACGCTGTCCGTGCCATAGGCCATGGCGGCAATCGCCTGGGCGCCGCCCAGCTTGAACACACGGTTCACGCCGGTCAGCCGTGCCGCCACCAGTACTGCAGGATCGGCGCTGCCGTCGCGGCGCGGCGGCGTGCACAACACCACTTCACGGCAACCCGCCAATCGTGCGGGAACGCCCAGCATCAATGCCGTGGAAGGCAATGGTGCGCTCCCCGCCGGCACGTACAAACCCACCCGCGCCACTGGCCGGATCACCCGCTCACAGACCACGCCGGGGGCGGTTTCCACCGCGTAAGGTTGGGCCATGCCAGCCCGGTGGAAAGCTTCGATGCGGGCAAGCGCTTCCTCCATGGCCTTGCGCAAGGCCGGTGCCAATTCAGCCTCGGCACGTTCGAATTCCTCTGCGCCAACTTCGAAGTCGCGCAATGCCACGCCATCGAAGCGTGCAGTGATATCCGCCAGGGCAGCATCGCCGCGATCACGCACGTCGGCCAGCAACGTGGCTACCGCCTCACGCGTAGTTTGCGCCACCACCTGCACCGGCCGCGTCAGCGCCTT
>JBQGFJ010000087.1:0-6717 GCA_052040085.1 Pseudoxanthomonas sp. | reverse complement strand
CTCACTTCTCTTCACTCACTCCTGCACCTCAATCCGCCAACCCACGCAGCAACTCATTCACGCTGGTCTTGCTGCGGGTCTTCTCGTCCACCTGTTTCACGATGACCGCGCAATACAGCGAGTGCGAGCCGTCCTTCGCCGGCAACTGGCCCGATACCACCACGCTGCCCGGCGGCACGTAGCCGTAGGAAACTTCGCCGGTGGCACGGTTGTAGATGCGCGTGGATTGGCCGATGAACACGCCCATGCCGATCACGCTGTGGTGCCCCACCACCACGCCTTCGACCACTTCGGAACGCGCACCGATGAAGCAATGGTCCTCGATGATCGTCGGGCTGGCCTGCAAGGGTTCCAGCACGCCGCCGATGCCGGCACCTCCGGACAGGTGGCAGTGCTTGCCGATCTGCGCGCACGAACCCACCGTGGCCCAGGTGTCGACCATCGTGCCTTCGCCCACATGGGCACCGATGTTGACGAAGCTCGGCATCAGCACCACGTCCTTGCCGAAATAGGTGCCACGCCGCGCAACGGCACCCGGCACCACGCGCACGCCCAGCTCACGGAAACGCGCTGCATCGAAACCGGCGAAACGGGCTTCCACCTTGTCCCAGAACGGCGCCGGTTGTGCATCCACCACCGCCATGTCGTTGATGCGGAAATACAGCAATACCGCTTTCTTCAGCCACTCGTTGACCTTCCAGCCACCTTGTCCATCCGGCTCGGCCACCCGCAGGACCCCGGACTCCAGGCCTGCAATCGCGCTTTCCACCGCGGGGCGCGCTGCCTGGATATCCGCAGCCGTCAGCTCGGCACGGCGCTCGAAGGCGCTTTCGATGGAAGGCTGCAACAGGGAGACATCGGTCATCGACAAGGATTCCTCTTGAAGGTGGGGTTACTGTGATGGATTGTCCAGGCATGCCCGCAAGGCGTCACGCAAAGCCTGTTTTTGTTCGTCCGTGGCCAAGGGCTGATCGTTTTCATCGGTGATCTGGAACAGGTCCTCTGCCCGCTCGCCAAACGTGGCGATGCGAGCGTCATGCACGCGCAAGCCTTGCTGGCGCAGCGTGCGGGCCACGTCCGACAACAGTCCAGGCCGGTCCGGGGCAATCAGGCTGAGGATGGTATGCCGGCCATCTGGCGTGGTGCCGAATTCGATGCGCGGCGAGAAACGGAAATGCCGCAACTGCCGGGGAGTCGCACGACGGGGTGAGCGCACATCATCCAGATTGCCTTCCAGCGCACGCTTCAGGGTACCGGCTACTTCGGCCGTATCGCAGGCGGCATGGATATCGGTGGGCAGCACTTCGAACGTATCGAAGATGCTGCCTTCGGAACCTACCAGTACCCGCGCCTGGTGAACCCCCAGGCCCAGGCGATCCAATGTAGCCAGGATGGCGGCGAACAAGCCATCGCGGTCAGGCGAATGGACGAACACTTCCATGGCATTGGCATCGTCCGAAATCCGGCGCACCGCCACCCGCGTGTCGCCATGGCGTGCATCCACCAAGGTTGCTGCCTGCCATGCCAGTTGCTCGGGCCGGTAACGCAGGAATCCTTCGGTCGGCATCACCGCGAACTGGCGATCGATGGTGGCATCGTCGAATCCCTGTGCATGTGCCAGGGCACGGGCTTCATCCCGGCTTTCCTGGATGCGCTCCTCCACTGCGACCGGATGCTCCAGTCCCTGCCGCAGCACGCGGCGTGTCGCGAAGTAGAGGTCGGCCAGCAAACGGTCCTTCCAGGCATTCCACAGCTTGGGGCTGGTGCCGGCGATGTCGGCGCAGGTCAACAGGTACAGGTAATCCAGGCGCTCGCGGTCACCCACCATTTGCGCAAAGGCATGGATCACGTCGAGATCCGAGATGTCCTGCTTCTGCGCAGTGACCGACATGCGCAGGTGTTGTTCCACCAGCCAGGCAATCAGATCGGTATCGGTGCGGCTCAGGCCATGCGCAACGCAGAATTCGCGTGCATCCACCGCACCCAGTTCGGAATGGTCGCCACCCCGTCCCTTGGCGATATCGTGGAAGAGTCCTGCCAGCAACAACAGTTCCGGCTTGCGCAGGCGCGGCCAGACTTCATGGGCAATGGAAAAACGCTCGTCCGCGCGGCCGGACGAAAACGCCGCAATGTTCCGCATCACCATCAACGTGTGCTGGTCCACCGTGTAGACATGGAACAGGTCGAACTGCATGCGCCCGGACACTTTGGCGAAGGCCGGCAACCACTGCCCCAGCACGCCCAGCCTTGCCATCCGGGTCAGCGTTTCCACCGCGCGCGCATCGCGCAACAATCCGAGGAAAGCTTCACGTTGCACCTGGGTTGCCACCGTATATGGCGTAAGCCGCGGCAAGGCTTCGGCCAGGGCGCGTGCCGTGCGTGAATGCAATCCACGTACCTCCGGCCGCGAGGCCCACATCGCGAACAAGGCGAATACCTGCCCGACATCGCCTTGCGGCCATGCCGGATCGCGCGCCGTCAGGTAGCCGCGCCGCAGGGCGAAGCGATCGTCCAGCGGTTCGGGCAAAGCCTCGCCGTCGAATTGCTCCTCGAAACGCTGGAGCAACCTGTCACTGACACGCCGCACGATGGCGGCACTGCGATAGAACCCTTGCATCATCTTTTCGACGGCAAGGTTCTCGTCATCATCGACAAACCCCAGGCGCTCGGCCAGGGTCTTCTGGTAATCGAAACCGAGGCGCTCTTCCGCACGCCCCGCCACCAGGTGCAAGCCGTAGCGAAGCACCGACAGCGCACGGCGCTCACGCTTCAGGGCGACCGCTTCATCCTGCCCAAGGTGCCCGAGCCCCACCAAGGGCTCCAGGTCGCTCATGCCAAACGTGCGCAACGCCATCCAGCCCAGCGTATGCAGGTCACGCAGGCCGCCGGGACCATCCTTGATGTTCGGCTCCAGGTTTTCCGAGGTATCGCCGAAACGCGCATGCCGGGCACGCAGTTCCTCGCGCTTGGCAATGAAGTAGTCACGCGGCGGCCAGACCCTGGCTGGCGAAACCGCATCCACCAGCGCGTCCACCGTATCCTGCATGGCCACCAGTGGGCGTGCCTCGATCAAGGCAGTCAGCACCGTCTGTTCGGCGCCCGCCGCTTCGGTGCATTCACGCGCCGAACGGACGGCATGGCTGATCGGCAAGCCCGCATCCCAGAGCATGGCGAAGAAGCGCGCCAGCGACTCGTGCCAAGCCTCCTGCACCGGCCGTTCCGCGAATACCATCAAGTCGATGTCCGACTGCGGGAAAAGCTCGCCCCGCCCATAGCCGCCCACCGCGAACAGGGCCAGCGGCGCGCCGGAAGGGATGCAGCGTGCCCACGCACCTTTCAGCAGGTGATCGACGGAACGCGCACGAAGCGCGAGCACGCGATCCATGCTGTCACTGTGGTGGAAGCGCTTGGCCAGCCTCTGGTCGGAATGCGCGAGCGCGCTGCGGGCCGCCGCCGCCCATGCAGCGTCACCCTCACCGGGCTGGACGGAGTCCGGCAGCCGCGCGGGATCAGCGGCGGCGTCGGACGTGTTCACAGGTCGTTGTCGTCGCCCGGCACCCGGGTCAGGATCTCCACACCGTCATCGGTCACCGCCACCGTGTGTTCCCACTGGGCCGAAAGCTTGCGGTCCTTGGTGACCACGGTCCAACCGTCGGGCAGCACGCGGGTGTGGCGTGCGCCTTCGTTGATCATCGGCTCGATGGTGAAGGTCATGCCCGGCTTCAGCACCACGCCTTCACCCGGCCGGCCGTAGTGCAATACCTGCGGGTCATCGTGATAGACCTTGCCGATGCCATGGCCGCAGTACTCGCGCACCACGCTGAAGCGCTCGGACTCGGCGTATTGCTGGATGGCATGCCCCACGTCGCCCAGGGTAGCGCCCGGCTTGACCGCGCGGATGCCCCGGAACATCGCCTCGCGGGTGACGTCCACCAGTCGCTTGGCCATCACCGAAGGCGTGCCCACCAGGTACATGCGGCTGGTATCGCCATGCCAGCCATCCTTGATGACGGTGACATCGATGTTGACGATGTCGCCGTCCTTCAGCACCTTGCCCTCGCTGGGGATGCCATGGCAGATGACGTTGTTGACCGAGGTGCATACCGTGGCCGGGAAACCCTTGTAGCCCACGTTGGCCGGAATGGCCTTCTGCACGTTGACGATGTGGTCGTGGCAGATGCGGTCCAGCTCGGCAGTGGTCACGCCCGGCTTCACATGGGGCGCAACGACCTGCAGCACCTCGGCGGCCAGCCGGCCGGCGATGCGCATCTGTTCGAGGTCTTCGGGGGTCTTCAGGTGAATGGCCATGGCAAGGATTATCGCCTATTTGGACGGTTTCTGAATGGGAGTGCACGCCATTGCATTCACGCCCCGCTCCACTTGATCAAGATCAAGGTGCGGGGGTCCGGCACGTACGAAGCTGAACCCTGCGAAAAATTCCACCCTTCCCTACCTGAAAGGAGGCCAATCCCTCCCACTCAAGCAACACGAAGCATCGGTTTCCGACCCATGCCATATCGCTGCACGGCAGGCCCCCAGCACCCCTGTTGCGGCCAGCACCGGCATGGCAAGCGGAAACACAGCCAGAGAATCAACACGATCTGATTGGAAAGGCAGTAAGACGGGAGCGCGCGGTTCAGGCACGAACTGCATCCCGAGGATGATGCATATCGGCCAGGCAACGTTGCCGAGGATGGCGGGAAAACAAGTCAAACACCCATTTTCCCTGCGCAACATGCATCAAGATTTTCCTCAAGACCTTCCAACAGGATGCCCCATGAAATTACTCCAGAGTCTCTGCACTTCCCTCCTTCTGTTCAGTGCCGGCAATGCGCTGGCCCAATCCACGCAAAATTTCAAAGTACTGCTGGAAATCACTGAATCGTGCGCATTCAGCACCCTCGGCGCTACCGACGTGGATTTCAGTTCGGTGATCCGCTCTGCCAACGCGGCGGATGCCGCCGGCGCCCTGACGGTGGACTGCACCGTGGGATCGTCCTACAAAATCGAGCTCAACGAGGGCACCAACCCTCTCCTGGCGGGCGCAACGGCTTCGGCCAACAGCCGCCGGATGAAGCACGCGACCCTGGGGGAATACGTGGCCTATGGCCTGTTCAGGGATGCGAGCCGCACCGCCCCATGGGGTCTGGATACCAATAGCCAGGCCCTGAGCCAGACTGCTGCCGCCGCTGCGGAATCCATCCCGGTGTACGGGCGCATACCCGCAAGCCAGACCAACAAGTCAGCGGGCAACTATCAGGACACCGTGATTGCCACGCTGATTTTCTGAAGGCGCTCGTGATCGGCATTCCAGCACCAGCATTCGTGATCATTCGATGCCTCCTGGCCGCCATCCTGCTGGGGATGGCGGTCATGTCACCACTGGCGGCATGGGCGGGGAGCCTGCAAGCCTCCCCGATATTGCTGGAGTTCACGCCCCAGCAGTCATCACAGGCGCTATGGCTCACCAACACCGGCACCGCACCGCTTCGTGCACAAGTGCGTGTACAGCAATGGACCCAGTCCAACGGAAGTGAATACCTGTCGCCCACGCGCGAGCTGGCCGCCAGTCCGGCATTGCTGGAAATCGGGCCAGGCGAGCGACAGCTTGTACGCATCGTGGTCCGGCAGCCTGCCACCGGCACCGATGAGCGTGCCTACCGCCTGATCGTGGACGAATTGCCGGATGCAACGGCAGAACAGGACGGTGGACTGCAATTCCTGCTTCGATATTCCATCCCGGTCTTCGTTGGCGGCCCCTCCTTCCCCACGGGGGATCCAGAGTCTCCACGGGAGGCCACGCACCTCACCGACACCCGCCTTGTTTCTGCCCGGTGGGAAAACGACCGGCTGAGCGTAGTCAACCACGGACCACGGCGCATCCGCCTGAGCCAATTGGCCTGGCGCAATGAGGATGGAAGCGAAATCCGACTACTGCCCGGCTTGCTGGGTTACGCACTCGCCGGCCAGCGCATGGAATGGCCTTTGCCGCTACCCGACATGGTCCGTCCCGGCGGCCAATTGATTGTGAAACTGAACAATGATGGTGAACACCAACCGTTGCCCCTTCTCCCTGCCACACGCTAGCCAACATGCCAGCACGCTGTTGATCGGTCTCGCCGCTTGGCTGTCATGCATGCATGCCGCCGCAAATGATGCCTCAGGCAGTATCGGGTTGACGGCAAACCTGCTGCAAACAAGTGACCTCACCGGTACCGAAACCATCACGGATGGAGAAGAGTTGTATCTGGAAGTGATCGTCAACCTTGCGCCCACCGGACAGATAGCCCGTTTCATCCGTATCAATGGCAGATTCCATGCCAACGCCAGCACCTTGCAGCACCTGGGCCTGGCATGGCCTGGCGCAAAAACCTCCAGCCCTCTTGTTTCCCTGCAGGACATTCCCGGCCTGGAAGTGGAGTACCTTCCCGCACAACAACGCATGCGGCTGACAGTTCCGGTCCGGATGCTGAACCGTCCGCCCCTGCACCTGGGATGGGATGGGATGCCGGAAACAGGCCAGGACCGGGGAATGCGCGCCGCCGGACTGTTGCTGAACTACGACATCAACGCACAGGCTGATGATACGTCGCGCACTCTTTCCGGATGGGGCGAGGCACGCCTGTTCGGACTTGGCGCCGGCATGTTCAGCACGCGCTGGAACAGCCGCGTCACGGACATCAGCGACAACGGAAGACGACGGGAACACATACGCCT
>JBQGFJ010000086.1:0-2047 GCA_052040085.1 Pseudoxanthomonas sp. | reverse complement strand
GTGCCGGCTGGACCAGCAGGCGCTGGCCATCAAGGCGGAACAGCTTTCCTCGGCGGTGGTGGCCGCTGGCTTCGTGCTGGAAGAAGTCATCAATACCTTGCCGGACGAAGCCGATCCGGCGGACTGGGGGCAGGCCGTGTTCCAGATCGACGGCCGCATGCGCCGACTGGAGCCGGTCAACCTGGCCGCCATCCACGAGTACGGCGAAGCCGCGCAGCGTTCGGAATACCTGGATGCCCAGAACACGGACTTGAATACCGCGCTGGAAACCCTGGAAGACGCCATCCGCAAGATCGACCGTGAAACCCGTGGCCGTTTCAAGGACACCTTCGATCGCGTCAATGCCGGCGTGCAGCAACTGTATCCGCGCCTGTTCGGTGGCGGTCACGCCTCTCTGGAATTGACCGGCGAAGACCTGCTGGATACCGGCGTGGCGATCATGGCGCGTCCGCCCGGCAAGCGCGTATCCAACATCTCGCTGCTGTCCGGCGGCGAGAAGGCGATGACCGCGGTGGCGCTGGTGTTTGCCATCTTCCAGCTCAACCCGGCGCCTTTCTGCCTGCTGGACGAAGTGGACGCCCCCCTGGACGAAGCCAACGTGGGCCGCTTCACCGCCATGGTCAAGGAAATGAGCGAGAAGGTGCAGTTCCTGTTCGTGAGCCACAACAAGGCCACCATGGAAGCCGCGCACCAGCTGAGTGGCGTTACCATGCGTGAACCCGGTGTCAGCCGACTGGTCTCGGTGGACCTTGAAGAGGCGGCCCGCCTGGCCGGCGCGGCATGACGCCTGCCATCCATCCTGCAGGAGGAACCCGATAATGTCCGACGTGGCCATGTTGCGAATCGGCATCCTGGTGGCAGGTTTGATCCTGCTGGTCGCCATCTTCTATTTCGGCCGGCCCAGGAAGGCTGCGCAGGGTCGCCGGGTTGAAAAGGGCGAGCGCGATACCGGCCGGCAGGAGCCCAGCCTGGGCGAGACCGCCGCGGCCCATGCGGAGCAGGGCGGCACCCAGGTCGATTACAGCAGCGACCAGATCAACCAGCCGGAACTCGGGCTTGCCAATACCGCGGTGGAAAATGATCTGGGCAAGCGTCCCAGCCAGGATTTCGACAAGATCGTCTCGCTGTACGTGGCGGCCCGTGCGGGACGTACCTTGCGCGGCGAAGACATCGTGGTGGCCGCGGAAAAGACCGGTCTGGTCTTCGGCCACATGAATGTGTTCCATCGTTTGCTGGAAGGCCATCCCGAGCGGGGACCGGTCTTCAGCATGGCCAACATCCTGCAACCGGGCAGCTTCGACATGGCCGGCATCCGCGAGATGGAAACCCCGGCCATCGCCTTCTTCCTCACCTTGCCGGCACCGGTCAGTGCGCTTGAAGCCTGGGAAAAGATGCTGCCCAACGTGGAGCGCATGGCGGAACTGCTGGATGCCGTGGTGCTGGATGACAGCCGCAACACCCTGGGCCGCCAGCGCATCGCCCACATCCGCGATGAACTGCGTGCTTACGATCGCCAGCACGAAGCCCCGCCGTTGACCAAGACACCGCGCTGGTAAGCAGGGCTCCCATTCGGGCGGCGTACTGCGTCCGTTCCGGCCAGGCCGGGTTGTTCAGGTCTTCATCACTTTTTCGAAGGCCTCGCGGAATCGTTGCATTTCCTGTTCCGTTCCCACGGTGACCCGCACGTGGTGTGGCCAGATGGGCCAACTGCGGCCCACGAATACCTTGTGTTCGGCCATGGCCTGCACGAATTCACGGCCCGGACGGCCGGTATCCACCATGAAGCAGTTGGCCTGCGAGGGCAGGCAGTGGAAGCCGCGTTCGGCCAGCCAGCCCAGGGTTTCATCCAGCAACCGGCGATTCTGCTGCTTGCGTTCGGTGACGCTTCCCGGTTGTTGCAGGCTGGCAGCACCGGCGGCCACCGTGGGCACGGGCAGGCCGAGGCTGAAATCCTTGAGCCAGACCTTGAGTCCGTTGCGGGTGATCCGGAAGGAGGAGTCGCGCGAGGTGGCCGGAACGAGGGGATTCTGCATCGGCAGGTAGGTGC
>JBQGFJ010000085.1:0-4469 GCA_052040085.1 Pseudoxanthomonas sp. | reverse complement strand
CAGCCAGCCATCCACGCGCGCCAGTGGCCAGCTGAGGAACGCATCCTTGAACATGCTGACCGGGTCGTAGGCGATAGGCCCGGTCACGCAGTCCTGGAAATCGAGCACGGCGGGTCCGGGTTCCACCGGCATCAGGTTGCGCGGCATGAAATCACGGTGCGTCATGACCTGCGGCTGCCCCAACGCATTGGCGGCCAGCAATGCCTGCACCCCGGCCAGTCCTGCCAGTTCGCCCTCGTCCAGCTCGAGGCCCAAATGCCGTTGCAGGAACCATTCCCGGAACAGGCCGGCATCACGTTCCAGCAGGGCTTCGCCGAAGTGGCCCAAATCCGCCGGGGGCGTGATGGCCTGCAAGCGCAGCAACTGGTCCATGGCATGTTCGAACCAGGCGTCGGCGCTATCGGTATCAATGGCCTGTGCCAGGGTGGGAACGCCCAGGTCCTCCAGCAACAGGAAGCCAGCCTCCACATCGCGGGCGAATACCTGCGGTACGCGCACGCCATGGCGGCCAAGCACGTCATGCATGCGCAACCAGGGGCGGACATCCTCCAGGTCTGGAGGAGAGTCCATCACGATGAAGCTGGCAGGAAGTCCTTCCGTGCGCCAGTAACTGCGGAAGCCGGCATCAATGGAGGCGCGGTGCAACCCGGTGTTGGTGTTCTGGGTGGCCTGTCGTGTCCAGGCAAGGCGTGCCGCTTCGCGGTCGGCGGTATCGCGAATTCCGGATGTCATGTAAAGGCAGGTCGGCGAGATGCGGTCATGGGAAAAGACGAATGGAGGTGTCTTGGCAGGACACGCATGGGTTCCGGGATCGGGGCCAGCATGTCATCCGGGTGTCAGCATGACATGCTGGCTATCCGGGTCAACAGCAGCCGTGGCCGCCGTGCTGTTCGCCACCTGCAATGGCGGCAACGCCCGTTGTCTCGCCGCGCACACTGGCTGCATGGTGGGCTGCAATCACGTGGGCCACGCAGGAGGTGACTTTCTTGCCCATGGGGATGTGCAGGAATTCATTGGGGCCATGCGCATTGGAGTGCGGGCCCAGCACGCCGGTGATCATGAACTGGGCGCCCGGGAATTTTTCGCCCAGCATGCCCATGAAGGGGATGCTGCCGCCTTCGCCCATGTACATCGCGGGTTTGCCGAAAGCGGCTTGCGAAGACGCTTCGATGGCTTGCGTAAGCCAGGGTGATTGGGCCGGCGCATTCCAGCCGCTGCTGGCTTTTTCCAGGTCCAGGCTGACGTCGGCACCATAAGGCGGATCGCGCAGCAGGATGTCCTGCAGCAGGTCGCCAGCCTGTTTGCCGTCCAGCGTGGGGGGCAAGCGCAAGGAGAGTTTCACCGAGGTGTATGGGCGCAAGACGTTGCCGGCAGAAGCCAGTGGCGGGATGCCATCCACGCCTGTCACCGACAGGGCCGGGCGCCAAGTGCGGTTGAGGACCAGTTCGGAGAGATCGTCCGACATGGGCGTCATGCCCGGCAGGAACGGGAATTTTTCGTAGACATCGTTGCCCAGTACCTGCGCCGCCTGCTTGGCTTGCTCCAGACGTTCGGCGGGGATGTCCGCGTACAAACCATCGACCAGGATCTTGCCGGTGGCGCTGTCCTCGATGCGCGAAAGCAGGTCGCGCAGGATGCGGAAACTGGATGGCACCACGCCCGAGGCATCCCCCGAGTGCACGCCTTCGGACAGCACCTTGACGGTGAAGTTGCCCCCGGCCAGTCCGCGCAGCGATGTGGTGCACCACAGTTGTTCGTAGTTGCCGCAGCCCGAATCCAGGCATACCACCAGCGAAGGCTTGCCGATGCGATTGGCCAGGTGGTCCACATAGGCGGGCAGGTCGTAGCTGCCGGACTCCTCGCAGGCTTCGATCAGCACCACGCAACGTGCATGGGGCAGTCCCTGCTCCTGCAGGGCCATTACCGCGGCCAGTGAGCCAAAGATGGCGTAACCATCATCCGCGCCGCCGCGGCCATACAGCTTGTCGCCCTTCAGCACCGGGATCCAGGGTCCCAGATCCTCATCCCAGCCGGTCATCTCGGGCTGCTTGTCCAAGTGACCGTACAGCAGCACGGTGTCGGTGCCGGTTTCGGCCCCGCTGGCCGGAATCTCGATATAGATCAGCGGTGTGCGCCCTTCCAGCCGGACCACTTCCAGTTGCATGCCCGGGATCGGCTGTGCCTTGGCCCAGCTTTCCATCAACGTCACGGCCTGGTCCATGTAGCCATTGGCTACCCAGTCGCGGTCGAACATGGGGGATTTGTTGGGGATGCGGATGTAGTCGACCAGTTGTGGAACGATTTCGTCATCCCATTTTCCGGCAACGAAGCGGTCGAGTCGGGCGCTGTCCATCGGGTCTCCAAGCGTGGGTGGTCAATGCCGCCATTCTACGCCGCTGGCGGGAGTAGGAATTTTCCTACAAAAGGCCGGGGTGTTCCCCGGCATCTTCCAGTGGGCTTCGGCGATATGTTGTTTCCGTGGCGAATGAGAGGCTGTTCCACGCTGGAAGACGGAACTGGAACCGTCCCGGCGATACGAAGGAACCGTCCATCACCGTCACAAGGAGAGCACCATGAAATCCATTGCCACGATTCTCAAATCCGTCGTTCTGGGCCTGCTGTTGGCAACCAGTGCGTTCGCATCGGAGAAAGTGAATATCAACACCGCCGATGCCAGGCAACTCCAGGCAGTGCTGATCAATGTGGGACCGGCCAAGGCCGAGGCCATCGTGGAGTACCGCAAGGAGAATGGTCCGTTCAAGAGCATTGAGGAACTGGCCATGGTCAACGGAATCGGATTGAGGACGGTGGAGCTCAATCGTGATCGCATTGAATTGCGAGGGGCGTCGGAAAGTTCACCTGCGGCGGCTGCCACGCAAGGCAAGCCTGCAGCGGTGACAAGGCGCTGACCAAGGAGATTCATCGCGCGCTGGAAACGGGGATACGGCGCGCGGGCTGTACAGGGCAGGATGCCAAACAAGCAGGCAGGAGCCGACAAGGACGTACCTATCGCCCGGGCCACAGGAAGTGGCCCGGGCGATTTCTTTTTGTCTGCAGGATTACACTGGCAGTAATCGGGCAATGTGACAGGTCATGCCGGAATCATCACTGGTTATTCCGGTCGCAGACTATCGGCGTGAGCCGTGGAGCAATGGTCTCGGCAGTACGCGCGAGATTGCACGGGGAAGCGTCCGTGGCCGTGCAGGCGGGGATAACGATGCAACAAGCGATTCGAATGCGTGGCCATGGCGGCTGTCCATTGCCGATATCGACCATGACGCGGCCTATTCGACATTCCGGGGCGTGCAGCGCGAGCAGGTGCTGTTGTCCGGCAATGGCGTGCGTTTGGCGTTCGACGATGGTGAGCAAAGGGAAATCGAACCGCCACATGGGCGCGCCTGTTTCGATGGCGCACGCAGCGTACGTGCCGAACTGATTGATGGTGCAGTACAGGTGTTCAACCTGATGTGGCGTCCTGACTGCGTGTCGGTCGAACTCCTGCACCGGCCTTTGACCGGATCCATGGTGTTTTTCATCAAGCCCGGTGTGCTTTGGGCTGTCCACCTGCTGGCGGGTCGTGCCGGTTTCGGTGCAGGTTCCGGCCTGCCATTGCTGCAGGGTGGTGACACGGCGTTGTTGGCGGGGAGTGACGGCGGTAGCCGTCACATGCTGGAAGGCGGGGGCGAGATCCTCGCCATCCGTATCGCAGGCAGGGACAGGCCTCATCCGGCAAATCCTGGATTTCAGTAGACGTCGCGGCGGTAGTGTCCGTCGATCAGCATCTGTTCGATCTTCTCGTCGCCGAGTGCACTGCGCAAGGCGGTATCCACCCCCGGCGCCATGCCGGCCAGGCTGCCACAGACCAGGATGACGGCGCCGCTGTCCACCCATTCGCGCAGTGTTGTGGCAGAGGCTTGCACGCGATGCTGCACGTAGACGCGGGCATCCTGGTCACGGGAGAACGCGAGATCGAGCCGTTCGATGAATCCACCTGCCTGCCAGCCCACGATGTCGTCACGGAAGAAGAAATCGCGATCTGCATTGCGTTCGCCGAACAGCAGCCAATTGCGTCGTGCGCCCGCATCCACGCGTGCTTTCAAGTGTGCGCGGAGCCCGGCGATGCCGGTGCCGTTGCCGATCAGGATCAGCGGACGCGAGTGCACAGGAGGATGAAAGTTGGGATTGGCGCGGATGCGCAGTTCCATCGGGCCTTGCAGCGGTGCGTGGTCGCAGAGCCAGCCGCTGCCGATGCCCGGCGTGCCGTCCGGGCGCAGCATGCGGCGCAGCAGGATTTGCAGGTTGCCTTCGGAGGGCAGTGATGCGATGGAGTACTCGCGATGGGGCAGGGGCCGCAGGGTGTCGACGACGGCTTGCGCACCAAGGCCGGCGAGCTCCGTGATTTCTGGAAGATGCGAGCGGGCCATCACGTCGCCCAGGCGTGCGGGGTTGCCTGCATGCTCGACCGCTGC
>JBQGFJ010000084.1:0-3327 GCA_052040085.1 Pseudoxanthomonas sp. | reverse complement strand
GTCGGCAACCTGCCGTTGCGCCTGCACGACAGCAATACGGATTTCGCAGTGTGGTGCCACTACAAATACATGAATGCCGGCCCGGGCGCCGTGGCGGGCTGCTTCGTGCACGAACGCCACGCCCGCACCGAACGCCCGCGTTTTGCTGGCTGGTGGGGCCACGAAAAGGAAACCCGTTTCCGCATGGGCCCGGACTTCGTGCCCACGCCCGGTGCCGATGGCTGGCAACTGAGCAATCCGCCCATCCTGGGGCTCGCACCCTTGCATGCTTCATTGGCGCTGTTCGACAAAGCAGGCGGCATGGCAGCCTTGCGGGAAAAATCCGAAAAGCTGACAGGCCATCTGGAAGAACTGATCCGCACCCGCGTGGACGATGTCCTGCAAATCATCACCCCCGCCGATCCGCAGCAACGCGGCGCGCAACTCTCCCTGCGGGTGATCGGCGGGCGCGAACGTGGCCGCGAGCTGTTCGACTATCTGGTATCGGTCGGCACCCTGGGCGACTGGCGCGAACCGGATGTGATCCGCATCTCCCCCACTCCGCTCTACAACCGCTTCATCGACATCTACCGCTTCGTTGACGAAGTGGAAACCTGGCGCGGATTCTGACACCAGCACAAGGCAGGCATGTGAGCAAAGACAAACGTTCCATCACCATCATCGGCGCCGGCCTTGCAGGCACGTTGCTGGCAACCCTGCTGGCACAGCGCGGCTGGAAGGTGGACGTCTTCGAGCGCCGCGGCGATCCGCGTGAATTCGGCTATGCCGGCGGCCGCTCCATCAACCTGGCACTGGCCGAGCGTGGCCTGCACGCGCTGCGCCAAGCCGGGATCGATACCTCCGTCATGCAACAGGCTGTGATGATGCGCGGCCGCATGGTGCACCCGCTGGCAGGCACACCACAGTTGCAGCGTTATGGCCGCGATGACAACGAAGTGATCTGGTCGATCAACCGTGGCGACCTGAACATCGTCCTGATCAACGCCGCCGAGGCCGCGGGTGCGCGCCTGCATTTCGATCGCCGGCTGGACCATGTCGACTTCGAACAGGGCATCGCCACCATCAAGGGCGACCAGCAGGACCATGAACATGCGTTCGATACGCTGATCGGTGCGGACGGCGCCGGGTCCACCCTGCGCCAGCAGATGGCGCTGCATGCCGACCTCGGTGAACGTACCGAATGGCTGGACCATGGTTACAAGGAACTGGAAATTCCGCCCTCGTTCGATGGCGGCTTCCAGATAGAGCCCAATGCACTGCACATCTGGCCGCGCGGGCACTACATGTGCATTGCGCTGCCGAATGACGAACGCACGTTCACGGTCACCCTGTTCATGCCCCACCAGGGCCCGCATCCGAGCTTCGAGACCATCACCACCGGCGAACAGGCGCATGCTTTCTTCATGCGCGATTTCCCCGATGCCGTGCCATTGATACCGGACCTGGCGAAGGATTACGACGACAACCCCACCGGCACGCTGGCCACGCTGTACCTGGATCGCTGGTATCTGGACGGGCGCGCGGTGCTGCTGGGCGATGCTGCGCATGCCATGGTTCCGTTCCATGGCCAGGGCATGAATTGCGCCTTCGAGGATTGCGTGGCACTAGCCGGACACCTGCAATCCGGCGATTTCGAGAACGCCTTTGCCGCCTTCCAGCAGGAACGCAAGCCCAATGCCGCTGCCATCCAGCAGATGGCGCTGGAGAACTATCGCGAAATGCGCGACCGCGTGGACGATCCCGACTACCTGCTGCAACGTGATCTGGAACTGGCCCTGCAGGAGCGCCATCCGGATCGCTTCGTGCCGCACTACGCCATGGTCACCTTCATGCTCATCCCCTATGCCACCGCACTGGAGCGCAGCGAGATCCAGCGCGACATCCTGATCGAATCCACGCGCGGACTGGAAAGGCTGGAGCAAGTCGACTGGGCAGCATTGGATGCCGTGGTGTTTGCACGGCTGGAACCTTTGGAGCAGGAGTGAGTTGAGAGGAGTGAGAAGTGAGCAAGAGCAGGTCACTGCACACCGCCACTGGCTCACGCCCTCCGCTTTCACTCACTCCTCACTCTTCTCCACTCACTCCTCGCATATGCCCAACAGCTTCCTCTTCTACGATCTGGAAACCTTCGGGACCGACCCGCGCCGGTCCCGGATCGCCCAGTTCGCGGCGATCCGTACCGATGAATCGCTGGAGGTCATCGATACGCCGCTGAGCTTCTTCGTGAAACCGGCGGATGACCTGCTTCCATCCCCCATGGCCACCCTGATCACTGGCATTTCACCCCAGCATGCCTTGCGCGAAGGAATGAACGAGGCCGCGGCGTTCTCGCAGATATTCGATGAAATGGCCCGCCCAAACACCTGCACGCTGGGCTACAACTCGCTGCGCTTCGACGACGAATTCATCCGACACGGCCTGTTCCGCAACTTCCACGACCCCTACGAGCGCGAATGGCGTGGCGGCAACTCCCGCTGGGACCTGCTGGACGCCCTGCGCTTGATGCATGCCTTGCGTCCGGATGGCATCACCTGGCCACAGCGCGAAGACGGAAAAGGCACTTCATTCCGGCTGGAACACCTGGCGGAAGCCAACGATGTTCGCGAAGGCGATGCGCACGAGGCGCTCTCCGATGTCCGTGCCACCATCGGCATGGCACGCTTGATGCGCAAGGCACAGCCACGCCTGTGGGCACACGCATTGAAGCTGCGCGACAAGCGTTATGTCGCCAACCTGGTGGATACCGTGGCCATGACGCCGGTACTGCACGTCTCGCAGCGCTACCCCGCCAGCCGCCTGTGTGCCGCACCCGTCCTGCCATTGGCGCGCCATCCACGCTTCGACAACCGCATCGTGGTGTTCGACCTGGACGCCGATCCCGCTCCCCTGCTGGAACTGGATGCCGATGCCATCGCGGACCGTCTGTACACCCCTGCGGCGGATCTTCCGGAAGGCGTCACCCGCATTCCACTGAAGGAAATCCACGCCAACCGCGCACCCGCCATCATTGCCTGGGAACACCTGCGCGAAGGCGATTTCGACCGTCTCGGTATCGATCCTGCACGGATCGAAACGCATGCACGGTGGTTGCGTGATGCCGGCCCGGAACTGGCCGAAAAAATCCGCCGTGTCTATGCCACGACACCGGACTTCGGCACCCCCGATCCGGACGCTTCGCTGTATGACGGCTTCCTGGCGGATGCCGAGCGCAAGCGGATGGCGGAGGTCCGCGCCACGCCTCCCGCACAACTGGGACAACGTGATTTCGGATTTCGCGACGAACGATTACCGGAACTGCTGTTCCGTTACCGCGCCCGCAACTGGCCC
>JBQGFJ010000083.1:0-2753 GCA_052040085.1 Pseudoxanthomonas sp. | reverse complement strand
AAAAATGCCGCTGGTTTTGGAGGCAGAGGGTGGGCTGGTGCCGTTGGCGACAAATCCTGACATGGGGCCTCAGTAGTTCGCCGGTGGTCGGGGCGTCACCGCAACGGGAGAGAGAGACGTTGCGGATCAGCCCCGAGCCGGCGGGGTCGCGGGGACGCTCGGTTAACCGCTTGCCTTGTCGGTTTCACCTGCCGGGTTGCTGGTGTCGCCCTTGTCGGCGGCGCCCTCATCCTTCGGCGGATCGGCCTTGGTGGCTGCGGAATCTTCCGCGGCGGTCTGTTTCTTCAGGAGGCGCTCGGCACGCTCCAGATCCTTCTTGCCGCCACACGCGCCGTGCAACTCGATGGCGCGCTTCAGGTCGGCCACGCACTGGGTCAGCGCTTCGACCGTGGGTGGGTTCTCGTCCGTGGCGTTGCGCAGCACGTTGCGGCCAGCGGCCAAGTGCAGCTTGGCGCGCACTTCGTCGGGCATGTCCTGCTCGGCGGTCAGGACGGTGGCGCGAGCGATCACGGTGCTATCGAACTCGGAGCCCGCGGCCTGCGCACTCAACGCAGCCTCGGCGATCTCCTCGGCGATCAGGCATCCGGTCGTGCGGCGGAAGCGGTCCGGCATGGCCAGGCCGTGACGCAGCACGTAGTTGGCGACCCACAACGCGGCATCGAACTGGTGCGCGTCGATGGCCCAAACCATCACCGTTGTGATCACTTCGTCATCGCCGCCGGCGTCGGCCTGCAACACGCCTTCGACGTAGGGCGCGAACTCGTGGAGCGCACCGGCCTTGTACGTGGCCTTGCCTTCGCTGGACTGGATCTGTTTCAGCCGCAGGCGATGCTCTTGCAGCAACAGCATGTGCCGCTCGAACTCGGTGCCATCGGCGTGCAACAGGCCAGCGGCTTTTTGTGCTGCCTCCTGAGCCGCAAGGATGCGGCTCCGGTGGGCCTTGGCGGGGCTCTGTGCCATGTCGGTCAGGCCTCGATCTCGATGTTCTCGATCAAGCAGCCCAAGCCGTAGTCTTCGACCACGTAGGCGTCGTTGGACGACTCGTAGTTGGCGACGCGGTTCTTTTCCGGCTCCTCCTTCAGGTGGCGGCGGCGGCCGCCGATCTGCCAGTACAGCGACAGGTTCTGGAGCGAGGTGATCAGGATCGCGTCATCAGGGCAGTACGGCACTTCCGCGGCTTGCAGGCCACCCAGGCGGCGCTGGGACAGGATGATGTCCGTGGCCAGCTTCTCGGTGGACGGCTGGTCCTGATTGACCAGCGGGAAGTACTTTTCATGCAGCAGCGCGCGCCCCACGATCACGACAAGGCCGGGGTCACGGCGGTGCCACGGGTCGATCAGGCTGCTGACCGCGTCGTACACCAGTGCGTCCAGGTTCTTGTAGTCCGCATCCACGCTGGAGCCGATCACGACCTTGCCGGCCGCTTTGCCTTCATCCATCACGTAGGCCGGAGCATCGGTGCGGAACTTCTGCAGCCAGCCGATGTTGACGTCCTGCAAGAGTGGATTCGTCGCGCGATTGGTGGTGGCGGCGGCCGTGATGCCGTGGAAGCCGATCATCAGCCGGTCCAGTGCCTGGCGCTTGACGATGGCGTCACGCAGGATGATCTGGAACTCCGGGCGGTGTGACCAGGCATCCAGCAGCGAGTATTTCAGGCCGGTGTCGAAGTCGGTCTGCTTGCACTCGTAGCGGGTGTCATCCAACTGGCCCACATCGCGGGGTTGGCGACGGCCGTCGCCACTGGTATCGGTGCGGCCAGCGATGGTGCCCGAGACACCGATGCCGACCTTGTCTCCCACCAGCTCATCGACACCAATCATCTGGATGCGGTTGAGGAATTCGCTGGACTCCTGCGTGCGCTGCTCAAGACGCTGCTGCACGGCTGGGTCAACATTGAAAACGCTGATGGCCGAATCGACCTGGTTGAGCGTTGCAACCTGCGCCAAGAAGGCGTTGAACAGTCGGCGGGTGTGGTTACGCATGGCGGTTTGATCTCCGAAAGACGGTAGCGGGGTGGGGCAGGCGAGTGGGTGTGGCGAGCGGGATCAGCAATCGGTGATTGCTTCGTTGCCGCCCTTGTGGCCGGGCACGGCTGGGCGCGTGGCTTGCGTACCGGCAGGCGTGCCGGACAATTGGGTCTGGAGGGCGGTGAAGTCCGATTGCAGCTTCTTGAATTCAACGCTTTGCACGGCGTACTGCGACTGCTGCTGGCTCAGCTGGTCGCCCTGCGTTTTCAGCTGCTGAGCGATGGCGGTGAGTGCCTCGCCCAAGGCGGAGAAGTCCTGCGTGCCTTCCGTCTTCGGCTCCGGCTTCGCTTCGACCTTGGGTTCTTTGCCAGCCAGACAGTCCGCAATACCGGACAACAGGGTGAACAGCTTCTCCGCTGCACCAGGCTCGGTCGTGATTTCCTCGAACCCAATTTCCACTTCGGTGGCCGCGCTGAACAGGTTGTCCGCGTGTTGCTTGCGCTCACTGAACAGCTTTGCTTCCGGATGCTGTGCCGAGAATGCCAGACGTTCGGTACCGAGGCTGGCAGGCGTGTCGGTGACACCAAGACCGACCAGGTACGCCTTGCCGGTGTTCGCGAACTTGTGCGCGATCTCCATGCTGGTGAAGACCTTTTGCTTTGCCACGTTGACGATCTTCACCAGGTCATCAGTCGGTTCGATCTGGGCAAACAGGGCAAGTTTCTTCTGACCGTTGATCTCGACTTCTTCGGTCTTGAGTGCCAGCACGTCGCCATAGGCGCGGAA
>JBQGFJ010000082.1:0-2967 GCA_052040085.1 Pseudoxanthomonas sp. | reverse complement strand
CTTCACGGTGTCATCCAGCCTGCTCGACCTGGCACGTGATGCCGCCGACAGCGGCAACCAGGCCGCGCTGTCGGCCCTGCACAACCATGCCGCACTGTTGAAATACCGTGGCGATTTCGCTGCCGCCGAACCGATCACCCGCGATGTCCACCAGCGCCAGTTGACTGCACTCGGCGCCGGACATCCGTTGACGCTGTATGCGCAAAACCAGCTCGGCGGAATCCTGGACCGGCTGGGACGCCAGGACGAAGCAGAAGCCATCTACCGCGATACCATGGCCGCACGCCGCAAGAGCCTGGGCGAACGCCATCCCAGCACCCTGGTCACGCTCAACAACCTGTCCGCCTTGCTGATCCAGCGTGGATCGCTGGACGAAGCCAAGCCCTTGCTGGACACCCTGGTGGAAGCCACCCGCGAACGCTTCGGCAATGACGCACCGCGCACGTTGATGGCCATGAACCAGCGCGCCTACCTGCTGGAAGACCTGGGGCAACTGGACGAAGCGGAAGCACAGTTGCGCACCATTGTTTCCACCCTCGAAGCCCAGGGCGGCGACATCCATCCCGAACGCCTCGCCCCACGAAGCAACCTCGCCATGCTGTTGTCCAAGCAAGGACGGCATGACGAAGCCGTAGCCGGCATGCGTGGCGTGGTCAATGACGCTTCCACGGCACTGGGTGACGACCACCCCTATGTCGGCATCTTCCGCAGCAACTTCGGCGAGATCCTCGGCAAGGCCGGCCACAAGAGCGAAGCACGGCTCGAATTCATGCGGGCACAAGCCATCCTCGATGCCAAACTCGGGCCCGGGCATGCGCGCAGCCAACGCAACCGCGAGCGCCTGCGAGCACTGGATGGCAATGCATGAACTGGCGCCACTGGTTCCGGCAGCATGATGTGCCTCGCGAAGAAGCGCGTGACGATCACGCACACGACGTGGGGCGGCTGCAACGGCAACTGGATATCGCCCAGGCGCTGGAAGCCGAGCGTGGCCGCATCTACCACGACCTGCACGATGATGTCGGCAGCAAACTGCTGACCTTGCTGCATCAGGTGAATGAACCCGGCCAGCAGCAGCTGGTACGCGAAATATTGCAGGACCTGCGCGATATCCTGGCCCGCAGTCGCGGCATCGAAGGCAGCCTGCTGGAAATCCTGGCCCTGTTGCGCGAAGAAACCGAACGCCGTCTGGAAACCCAATCCATTGCACTGGACTGGCGCCAAGCCGACGACTTGCCGGATCCCCCACTCGACCCCGCACAGGCCATGCATCTGTTCCGCATCGGCCGCGAAGCCATCACCAATGCCCTTCGCCATGCCCAGCCGCAGGCGCTGCGGGTGGTCGTGGATGTGGCAGCAGACCAGTTGGTGTTCGAGATCACCGACGACGGCCGGTTCTCTCCCGAGCGCATCGGCAGTGGCCGCGGCACGCTGGGCATGCGCGCACGCGCGGACGAACTCCACGGCGAGATTGCGTGGATGCCGGGCACCGTCGGCGGCACCAAGGTCCGCCTGCGCTTCCCGTTGCCGCACGATGATGCCCCCGCATCGACGGGATGGCCGGACCCACGGGACTCCGGGAATATCCCGCCATGATTGCCACACCCGCCACCGCCCTGGTCCTGGAGGACATCCCACCCGTGGCCGATTGGCTGTCCTCGTTGCTGCGCCAGCGCTTCCCCGGCATACAGGTCACGCATGCCGCCACGCTGGCGGAAGGACACGCCTTGATCGATGACGGCCTGGTGCCCGAGCTGGCGCTGCTGGACCTGGGCCTGCCCGATGGCAACGGCCTGGAACTGATCCGGCGACTCACCGACCAGCATCCGGATTGCACCAGCGTCGTGACCACGCTCTTCGCCGATGATGCCCATCTGTTCCCGGCCCTGCGGGCGGGCGCACAGGGCTATCTGCTCAAGGACCAGCCCGAGGAACGCCTGTGCGCCGCACTCGACGGCATCCTGCGTGGCGAACCGGCACTGTCACCCTCCATCGCAAGACGCCTGCTCGGTGCTTTTGCGCAGCCGCCCGTGCAGGCCATCGATCCCGCCCTGGAGCAACTCACCCTCCGCGAACGCGAAGTCCTGACCTTGGTCAGCAAAGGATGCCGTCTGCCTGAACTGGCCGAGCGCCTGCAGATCAGCCGCCATACCGTGTCCGATCACCTGAAGAACATCTACCGCAAGCTCAAGGTGAACAGCCGCGCCGAGGCCGCACTGGAAGCCGCACGCCTGGGCCTGGTGTCCACCCACGGCTGATCCCCTATCTGCGGGATGGCATGTCCCCATCGCGCCACCTAGATTTCCCCATGAATTGAAGGGGAATCCACCATGCGACACGCCACGTTCCGCCTCCGTATCGCGACACTCGCACTCGCGCTGTTGCCTGCCGTCGCTTTTGCACAAGACACGGCACCCATCGACCTTGGCAGCTTCAATCCCGCCGGCCATGCGCGCACGGTGATGGCGGGCGAAAAGAAATCGCAGAACATCTACATCCCGTCGTATCGCGTGGCATTCCAGATGGCCGGCAAGGTCAGCGCTTCCACCCGCGGCGGCTATGCGCTGGGCACCAATCGCTCTGGCACCAGCGTGACCTCCAATACCGCGCTGGACGGCATCGATTTCCAACAGATGCAGGCCATCGTCGACCGGGCACATGCCGATCTGGTCGCGCGCCTGGAAGCGGCCGGCTTCAACGTGCTGGACGAAGCCGAGTGGCGTGCCGCGCCTTCGGCCTCGAAACTCGACTGGGCCAAGGCCAGCACGGCCGAAACCCCGATGACCGTGGAAGGCAAGTCCGGCAATACCGAAACCGCTTATGTCCTGGTCACGCCCACCGGGATGCAGAACTGGCCGGAGACCGTGATGCCCGCCAATCTCGGTACATCGCGTGCGCTGCGCCGCGAACTGGATGCCGTGATGCTGGTGCCCCGGCTGGTCGTGAACTATGCCCAGATGGAATCCA
>JBQGFJ010000081.1:0-4114 GCA_052040085.1 Pseudoxanthomonas sp. | reverse complement strand
GACCTGGAGCGCATCCTCACCCGCGTGGCATTGCGTTCGGCACGCCCGCGTGATTTCTCCACCCTGCGCGATGGCCTTGCCCTGTTGCCCGGCCTGCGCGACGTCCTGCATCCGCTGGATTCGCCACGGCTGCATGCATTGGCCGCGGAACTCGGTGGTGAATCCAGCACCATGGATGACACTGCCGCTTTGCTCGCCGCCGCCATCGCCCCGCAACCGCCGTTGAAACAGAGTGACGGCGGCGTGATCGCCGATGGCTACGATGCCGAACTGGACGAACTCCGCCGCCTGTCCACCCACGCCGACCAGTTCCTGATCGACCTGGAAACCCGCGAGCGCGAAAGCAGTGGCATCGCCACCCTGAAGGTTGGCTACAACCGCGTCCACGGGTATTACATCGAGATCAGCAAGGGCCAGGCAGACAAGGCTCCGGTGCATTACACACGTCGGCAAACCCTGACCAACGCCGAGCGTTACATCACCGAAGAACTCAAGGGTTTCGAAGACAAAGTGCTCTCCGCGCGCGAACGCGCCCTGTCACGCGAGAAGCAACTGTATGAAACGTTGCTGGACCTGCTCAACCAGCAACTCGAACCGCTGAAGCGTTGCGCTTCCGCACTCAGCGAACTGGATGTGCTGGCCGGCTTCGCCGAGCGCGCACAGGCGCTGGACTGGTCGCGCCCCGAACTGCGCGATGCCCCCGGCCTGCACATTGAACGGGGCCGCCACCCTGTGGTGGAGGCCGTGCGCGAAGAGCCGTTCGAGCCCAACGACCTGCGGCTGGAGGACGGCGGCGATGACGGCCTTGCGCGCCGCATGCTGATCATCACCGGCCCCAACATGGGCGGTAAATCCACCTACATGCGCCAGAATGCGCTGATCGTGCTGTTGGCGCACATCGGCAGCTTCGTCCCGGCGTCACGCGCCAGCATTGGTCCCGTTGATCGCATCCTGACCCGCATCGGTGCCGGCGACGATCTGGCGAAAGGCCAATCCACCTTCATGGTGGAAATGGCCGAGACTAGCTACATCCTCCACCACGCCACGCCGCAATCACTGGTGTTGATGGACGAAATCGGACGCGGCACCTCCACGTATGACGGCTTGGCACTGGCGGATGCCGTGGCGCGGCACCTGGCCTCGGTCAATCGTTGCCAGACCCTGTTCGCCACCCACTATTTCGAACTGACTGCACTGGCCGAGCTCGGCAGCGGGATCGCCAATGTGCACCTGGATGCCGTGGAGCATCGCGACCAGGCCGGCAACGAAACACTGGTCTTCATGCATGCGGTCAAGGATGGACCGGCAGACCGCAGCTTCGGTTTGCAGGTAGCCGCATTGGCCGGCCTGCCCAGGTCCACGGTGGCACAAGCACGGCGGCGGTTGGCGGAACTGGAACAGCGTGGGCACGAAACCCATGCCTCGGACATGGCACCGCAAGCACTGGATGCACCACAACAGTTCGGTCTGTTTGCCGCAGCACCCTCTGCCGCACAGGAAGCACTCAGTGCACTGGACCCGGACGAACTGACACCGAAACAAGCACTAGAAGCGCTGTACCGCCTCAAGTCACTGCTCTGAGAATCTGCTCACGATCTTGCTGCGCTTGCCGGATGACGTGCGTGCGCTCGCGACAGATCGTGAACAGGTTCCGGGAACAGCATGTCACGTGCGCTTGCGCACGTCGCGATAGGCGGAAACTTCCCATACGGAAAATGCGATAGGACAGGTGTCCGGTCGATTTGATCGGAATCAATGCCCCTGTGCGCGCTGGCGGCTTAGATGGCCATGACCCAGCCAGCCACAGGAGGCGTGCCATGAAAAAACTTCCCCTTGCCATCGCATGTGCCAGTGCAGCGGCCCTTGCCGTGTTCGTGGCCGCCGCGGATACCGTGTCACCCGCCGCCAGCGAATTGCGTGAAACCGCAACCTTGCTGTTCCAACCGGTTCCCGAACACGTCACCGATGTTCGCGGCCAGCCCATCAGCGAGGAACAGGTGCAACTGGGCCATTGGCTGTTCTTTGATCCACGCCTGTCGCGCAGCCATGTAATCAGTTGCAACACCTGCCACAACGTGGGCACCGGCGGTGCGGACAACATCCCCGTTTCCATCGGGCATGGTTGGCAGAAAGGCCCGCGCAATTCCCCCACCGTGCTCAACGCGGTCTTCAACATCGCGCAGTTCTGGGATGGTCGCGCTTCGGACCTGATGGAACAGGCCAAGGGTCCGGTGCAGGCCAGTGTGGAAATGAACAACACGCCGGAGCGTGTGGAAGAAACGCTGCGCAGCATCCCGGAGTACGTGGCCGCCTTCCAGCGTGCCTTCCCGGGTGAAAAGAATCCGGTGACTTTCGACAACATGGCCCGCGCCATCGAAGCCTACGAAACCACCCTGATCACGCCGGACTCGAAATTCGACCGCTTCCTGGCAGGCCAGGACAACCTGGACCCCAATGAGCTGCACGGCCTTTCGTTGTTCATGGACAAGGGCTGCATTGCCTGCCATACCGGCGTCAATCTGGGCGGCCAGGCATATTTCCCCTTCGGTGTGGTGGCCCGACCGGGGGCCGATGTCCTGCCGCCCACCGACAAGGGGCGTTTCGCGGTGACCCATACCGCCAGCGACGAATACGTGTTCCGCGCCGCGCCCCTGCGCAACGTGGGCATCACCGCGCCTTACTTCCACAGTGGCGAGGTCTGGGACCTGAAGCAGGCGGTCGCCATCATGGGCAGCAGCCAGCTGGGACACGAACTGAGCGAGAACGAGGTCGACGCCATCGTCAGCTTTCTGCACACCCTGACCGGCCGGCAGCCGCAGGTGAAGTTGCCGGTCCTGCCGGCCAGTACCAGCCGCACGCCGCGGCCGGAGTGATCCATCACGCTCCTCGCACGAAACCCCGCTCCTCACCGGGCGGGGTTTTTGTTGCAAGTGCAGCATTGATCCCTACTATCGATTCATTCGCTACAAACGATTTTCATGAATCGAAATCGTACCCTACCCTGCAACAGTATCCTGCGATCATCGAAGGGACGAATCGCAACGCATTCGTGTTGTGGTTTCGCCACTCTTCGTCACTGGAAACACCTCCACATGCATTCATGCCACGGCGAATGACCTTCGCACGGCCCGATCCGATCCACTGCTGAATACCCAAGGGAGAGTAGCCATGTCCAATGAAGCCAAATGCCCATTCCACAACACTGCCGGAAGCGGCACCACCAACAAGGACTGGTGGCCGAAACAACTGCGCGTGGACCTGCTGAACCAGCATTCGAACCGCTCCAATCCGCTGGGTGAAGACTTCGACTACCGCAAGGAATTCGGCAAGATCGACTATTCCGCCTTGAAGGCCGACCTGAAGGCCGTGCTCACCGATTCACAGGACTGGTGGCCGGCGGACTGGGGCAACTACGCCGGCCTGTTCATCCGCATGGCGTGGCACAGCGCGGGCACCTATCGCATGGTCGATGGCCGTGGTGGCGCCGGACGCGGCCAACAGCGCTTTGCTCCGCTCAATGCCTGGCCTGACAACGTCAGCCTGGACAAGGCGCGCCGCCTGTTGTGGCCGGTCAAGCAGAAGTACGGCCAGAAGATTTCCTGGGCCGACCTGATGATCCTTGCCGGCAACGTCGCGCTGGAAAACAGCGGCTTCCGCACCTTCGGTTTCGCCGCAGGCCGCGAGGACGTGTGGGAGCCGGACAACGACGTGAACTGGGGCAACGAGAAAGCCTGGCTCACCCATCGCAATCCGGAGGAACTGGCCAAGAATCCCCTGTCCGCGACCGAGATGGGCCTGATCTACGTGAATCCGGAAGGCCCCAATGCGAGTGGCGACCCGGCATCGGCCGCCGCCGCCATCCGCGCTACCTTCGGCAACATGGCGATGGACGATGAAGAGATCGTTGCCTTGATCGCCGGTGGCCATACGCTGGGCAAGACCCACGGTGCCGGTGGCGCCGACAATGTGGGTGCAGACCCGGAAGCCGCCTCCATCGAACAGCAAGGTTTCGGCTGGGGCAGCAAGTTCGGCAGCGGCAGCGGCGCCGACACGATCACCTCGGGCCTGGAAGTGATCTGGACACAGACGCCCACGCAGTGGAGCAACCACTTCT
>JBQGFJ010000080.1:0-5274 GCA_052040085.1 Pseudoxanthomonas sp. | reverse complement strand
GGATGCCAGCGCATGAAGCGGCAAAGGGGAAGATTGCGCAACCGGCTGATGCTGGCGTTCGCTGGATTCACGATGTTGGTCACCCTGCTGTTCGGCCTGTACGTGATCGTCTTCGCCTACACGGTGGAAGACATGTTCTTCAAGGCCATGCTGGAACGTGAAGCCGCCGAGCAGCTGGATCAGCATGCCCTTACCGGAAAATGGCAAGCACCACGCGAATCATTCATCACCGTCATCGAAGACGAAGCCGCATTGCCGGAAAACATTGCCGCCACGCTGCGTGCCGAACCCAGGCGCACCGAGTTCGCAGGCAACACCGGACACCACTACCACCTGAAAGTACTCGAGCCACCCGCACCTGCCCCCCACGCATGGTTGGTGGCCGAAGTGAGCCAGCAATTGGTGATCCGGCCCATGCGTACCTCGTTGTTCCGGTGGCTGGCCGGTTCAGGGATCGTCGTCATCACGCTGGCGTTGCTGTTGGGCGTGTGGCTGTCGCGACGCATCACGGCACCGCTGACGCAATTGGCCGCACTGGTCGACGACATGCATCCTGCATCACTGCCCACCGCATTCTCGCAACGGTTCCCCGATGATGAAGTCGGCGTGCTGGCACGTGGGCTGGAGAGCCTGAGCGAACGGACACAAGCCTTCATTGCGCGCGAACGCGAATTCACTCGCGATGCCAGCCATGAGCTGCGCACGCCGCTGGCCGTGATCCGCAGCGCCTGCGAACGGCTGGCGGACGAGCCTGGGCTTGGCGTGGCAGGCAAGCGTCACCTGGAACACGTGCAGCAATCGGCGCGGCAACTCGAACAGACCGTGATTACCCTGCTGTCACTGGCACGCGAAGAACAGGCGATCGATACCGGGATACCGGTGACACTGCTGCCAATCCTGGAGCGCGTGATCGTCGAGCAATCACCGTGGCTTGAACACAAGGACATCGGCATCGACCTGCATGTCCCAACGGATACCCTGCTGGCGCTGCCCGCGCCCATCGCACACATCCTGCTATCGAACCTGATCGGCAATGCATTCGCGCACACCACGCAGGGGCGGGTGCGGATCGATGTCAATGCTGATCGCCTGCGCATCGCCAATAGCGGCGCCGGCATACGCGATGCCGACTACCTGCCGCATGTGAAGGGCGAGGACAGCGCGGGTTTCGGGCTGGGACTGGCCATCGTGCGCCGGTTATGCGAGCGCTATGGCATTGACCTGGAAATCAGCAGCACCGGAAACGAAACGGTGGCCAGCCTGGCCCTGGGTGCCCCCGTGCAGGGGCACTGACAAGGAAAGCGCGATTCAGGAACGCGTCTTCGCCACGAAATCACGCAGAGCAAGGCGCAGCCGCTTCAGTCCTTCGGCCACTTCTTCGTCGGTGATGTTCAGGGCCGGCACGAAGCGCAGCACATCCGGACCGGCCTGCAGCACCAGCAGGCCCTGTGCGGCCGCCAGGTCCAGGACTTCGCTGGCACGGCCGGCATAGGCAGGCTTCAGCACCGCACCCAGCATCAGGCCACGGCCGCGGACTTCGGAGAACAGGTCCAGCTCGGCATTGATCGAGGCAAACCCTTCGCGCAGGGCCGCGGATTGGCGACCCACGTTGCTGGCAACGGCATGCGAGTTGAGCTTGCGCAACGCTGCGCGCGCCACCGCGGCCGCCAGCGGATTGCCACCGAAGGTGGAGCCATGCGCGCCGAACTGCATGACATCGGCCACTTTGGGGCCCGCCAACATCGCGCCGACCGGGAATCCACCGCCCAGCGCCTTGGCCAGGGTCACGATGTCCGGCGTCACGCCGTCCTGCCAGTGCGCGAACAGGGTGCCGGTGCGGCCCATGCCGGTCTGGATTTCGTCGAGCACCAGCAGGGCATTGTGGTGATCGCACAATTCGCGCACCTGCTGCAGGTACCCGGGCGCCACCGGAGTCACCCCGCCCTCGCCCTGTACCGGCTCCAGCATCACCGCGGCGACGTCGCCGCAGGCCATGGCCACTTCCAGTTGGGTGGGATTGTTGAAATCCACGTAGCGGAAGCCGGACGGCTACGGCTCGTAGCCTTCCTGGTACTTCGGCTGCGCGGTGGCGGTGACAGTGGCCAGCGTGCGGCCGTGGAAACTGCCCCGGCAGGTGACGATGACGCGTTTGTCCGGCGCGCGGCCCTGCGATGCCGCCCACTTGCGCACCAGCTTGATGGCGGCTTCATTGGCCTCGGCGCCGGAATTGCACAGGAACACGCGGCGGGCAAAGCGCGAGGCCTGCACCAGTTCCTCGGCCAGCCGCAGCGGCGGCTCGCTGTAGAACGCATTGCTGGTATGCCAGAGCTTGCCGGCCTGTTCAGTCAATGCCGCCAGCAGGTCGGGATCGTTGTGTCCCAGCCCGCAGACCGCGATGCCGGCGGCCAGGTCGATGTACTCGCGCCCCTCGCTATCCCACAGCCGTGCGCCCTGGCCACGCTCCAGCACCATCGTGCGCGGGCGATAGACAGGCAGGTAATAATCGGAAAGCGACAGGACCGAATCAGCGACAGCGACCCTGGACGACGTACCGGAGGCAGGAAGACGGGCCGCTCTTCTGGCCCATTGCGCGGAACACCGCACGACGCGGCGCACCGTGCCTTCCGCATTGCACTTGGCGGCTACCAGTTGCCGGTGTTCGGCATGGAAGCCCACGGCTCCTGCGGCGGCAATGCGCCACCCTTCTGCAGCAGTTCGATGGAGATCAGGTCCGGGGTACGCACGAAGGCCATGTGTCCATCCCGTGGCGGGCGATTGATGGTCACGCCCAGTGATTGCAGGTGCGCACACAAGGCATAGATGTCGTCCACTTCGAAGGCCAGATGGCCGAAGTTGCGGGCACTGCCGTAATCCTCTTCGGAACCCCAGTTCCAGGTCAGCTCCACTTCCGCCTCCGGGTTTTCCGGTGCGGCGAAATACACCAGGCTGAACTTGCCTGCCTCGCTGTCCATCCGCCGCGTCTGCTTCAGGCCCAGGCCTTCGGTGAAGAAACGGCTGGTCTTCTCCAGGTCGTGCACACGGATCATGGCGTGAAGGTATTTCATGGGGGTTTCCTTCTGCTGGGGGCGGCAACGCATTCCGGCGCCGTGCCGCGAAGATGGCAAGCTGGCATTATCCGGCTTCTCCCCCACGCTTTCAGCCTCCATGTCCTCATCCACCCGTTTCGATACACTCGCCGCGCATGCCGGCATCCGTCCAGACCCGGTGAACGGCGCGATGGCGCCGGCACTGCAATTGGCCACCACCTTCGAACACACGCCCGACGCGAAAACCCCGCTGGGCTATCTGTACCAGCGTTACGACAACCCCAACCAGCAGCAACTGGAACAAGTGCTGGCCACGCTGGACGGCGGCGCGTGCTGCCAGTTCTTCGCCACCGGCATGGCCGCGGGCACTACCGTGATGCAGGCCTTGCCGGCAGGCAGCGAGCTGCTGATCGCCGATGACACCTATTTCGGCTACCGCGCCATTGGTGAAAAGTGGCTATCGCAATGGGGCGTGAGCCATCGCGTGGTGGACATGAGCGACCTGGACGCCGTACGCGCGGCCATCACCCCGGCCACCCGCCTGCTGTGGGCGGAAACGCCGTCCAACCCGTTGCTGAAAGTCTGTGACATTGCCGGACTGGCGGATATCGCGAAGGCGGCAGGTGCGCGCCTGCTGGTGGATGGCACCTTCGCCACGCCGGCCTTGCAGCAACCGCTGGCACTGGGTGCGGACATCGTGCTGCATTCGGCAACCAAGTACCTGGGTGGGCATGGCGACGTGATGGGCGGCGTGCTGACCTTCGCTGCCGATGATGCCTTCGCCGCTGCCTGCAACGAGCTGCGCCGCTTCACCGGCAATACCGCCTCGCCGCTGTCCGCGTGGCTGGTCTTGCGTGGCCTGCGCACGCTGCCTGTACGTATCGAGCGGCATTGCCGCAATGCACTGGAAGTGGCGCACTTCCTGGAAGGCCACGCGCGCGTGGACAAAGTCCACTACCCCGGCCTGGCCTCGCACCCGATGCATGCAGTCGCCACGGCACAGATGCCGCAGGGCTACGGCGGCATGCTCTCGTTCGAAGTTGCGGGCGGTGCAAGCGCGGCCCTCGATGTCGCCGGCCGCCTGCGCTTGTTCGTCAATGCCACCTCGCTCGGCTCCACCGAATCCCTGGTGGAACACCGCGCCTCCATCGAGGAACCCCGCGTGATGTCCCCGGCAGGCCTGCTGCGGCTATCCGTCGGCCTGGAAGACGTACGCGACCTGATCGACGATTTGCGGCAGGCTTTGGACGCAGGCTGAACTCAATCCAGGAACAGGTCCGGATAGAGCGGCTGCGAAGGATCCACCGCATATCCGGACAGATCGGTGACACCAGCTTCGGCCAGTACGTCGTCGTCGATCAGGAAGTGGCCGCTGAATCCCTTCGCCTCACGGACCAGCACGGCATGCGCCGCATCCGCCATGATCTCCGGACGACGGCCGTTGGCAACGGACACGCCCGGAATCATGTTGAGCGCATCGGTACCGATCAGCGTGCGCGGCCACAATGCATTGACCGCCACGCCTTGCGGGCCGAACTCGCCGGCAAGACCCAGTGTCACGAAACTCATGCCCATCTTGGCCAGCGTGTAGCCGGTATGCGGCGCCCACCACTTTGGATCCAGCGAAGGCGGCGGACACAAAGTCAGGATGTGGGGATTAGGCGCCTGCAACAGATACGGCAAGCAGGCCTGCGCGCACAGGAAACTGCCACGCGCGTTGACCTGCTGCATCAGGTCGAAACGCTTCATGGGCGTTTCCAGCGCGCCCCGCAGCCAGATGGCGCTGGCATTGTTGACCAGGATATCGATGCCACCGAAAGCATCCACCGTGGCTGCCACCGCCGCCTTCACTTCATCTTCTTCGCGGATGTCGCACTTCAGCGCCAACCCCTGCCCACCCGCGGCATTCACCGCCTCCGCCGCCGTGTGGATCGTGCCCGGCAACTTGGGATTGGGCACCGATGACTTCGCCGCGATGGCCACGTTGGCCCCATCGCGCGCCGCGCGCAAGGCAATGGCCAAGCCAATGCCGCGCGAAGCACCGGTGATGAAGAGGGTTTTGCCGGTGAGAGTGGTCATGGGCGAGGAGTGAGGGATTAAGAGCGAGGAGTGAGTGGAGAGGAGTGAGAAGTGAGGGAAGCGGGGATTCTAACGGTGATGGGATGACGAGAATGCCGAGAAGCAGCGCAAAGGTTGCCAAAAAACCTGCACACCTCCGCTTTTACTC
>JBQGFJ010000079.1:0-3484 GCA_052040085.1 Pseudoxanthomonas sp. | reverse complement strand
GCTCTTGGCCCAGAGCACATCAACCACGCCAATGTTGTTGTGGCGCCGTTGCCAAAACCATCCCCAGCTCATGATAAGCACGGCGTACAGCAATACCCACAACAGGTTGATCATGACGATGCTCCCGCGAGTGGTGGCTGGCGTGGATGGCGTGACCAGCGACGGGCCGCGCTGCACAGCAAGGGGAGGGCGATACTCCAGCCGATGCCGAGTACCAGCAGGCCGTGCCAGCCGGGATGGCGGAGCTCCACCGCGCCGAAGGCGCGCGAGGCTGAAAGGTAAGTCAGCGGGGCAAGCAGCAGGCCAAACAGGATGGGCAACAGGATGTGGCGCTGGAGGAAGGCCATTGACACATTGATGGTCGCTGCAAACGCGATCCACAGTGCCAGGATCCATGGTGGCGGTGCCCAGCCCAGCGGCGCTGCTGCGTAGTGCACGGTACCGCTTGCCGCAGCACTGCCATCCACCAGCCAGGCGCAGGCGAGAGCCAAGGCCAGCAAGCGCAGGTCTACCTTGGGCTGTGCCGAAACAAGCAGCTGGCTGCCAACGTATAACGTTGCTGCCAGCAGTGCTGGCCATTGCCAGCCACGAGCGGCGCCAGCCACGGCACACAGCCAGACCAACTGGTTTCCGAGCATATTGGCCCAGACGTGGCGCATGTCAGTCCCCGATTCCGCCGGCGACCGATGGCCGATGGCCCGGACGTGCCAGCAACAGGTGCGAGACACCAATCGAACGCTCCAGGAAGCCACCTTCACAGTAGGCAAGGTAGAACTCCCAAAGGCGGCAGAAGCGCGCGTCGAATCCCTGCGCGTGTACCTGGGGCAGTTGCGCCAGGAAGCGTTGGCGCCAGGCGCGCAGGGTCAGCGCGTAGGAACGTCCGAAGTCCCGCTGTGCAATCAGCTGCAAGTCGCTGGCCCGGGTCTTGGCCGCGATGATGGCGTTGATCGAAGGAATGAAACTGCCCGGGAACACATGGCGTTTTATGTAGTCCACGCTGCGCCGTGCCTGCTCGTAGCGGTGGTCCTCGATGGTGATGGCCTGCAGCAGGGCGACCCCATCGGGCTTCAGCAGACGCTGCAGGGTGGCCATGTAGGTGTCCAAGTACTCCGCGCCGATGGCCTCGATCATCTCGATCGACACCAGCTTGTCGAACTGCCCTTGCAAATCACGGTAATCCTGCATCAGCAGGGTGATACGGTCCTGAAGGCCGGCTGCCTGCACGCGCTCCGCGGCCATCGCATGCTGCTCGGCGGAGATGGTGGTGGTGGTGACGTGGCAGCCGTAGTGCTGCGCGGCATGCAGGGCGAACCCACCCCAACCGGTGCCGATTTCCACCACGCGGTCGCCGGGCTTGAGTTGCAACTGCTGACAGATGCTGTCCAGCTTGCGCCGGGACGCAGACTCGAGCGATTCGCTTTCGCTGGCGAACAGGGCAGATGAGTACATCAGGTCCGGGGACAGGAACAACGAGAAGAAATCGTTGCCAAGGTCATAGTGCGCCGCGATGTTGCGACGGCTGCCTTCGCGGCTGTTCCGGCGCAGATGGTTCCAGCACCGCAGCAGCCAACCGCCAATGCGGGCCGTGCCGTGCTCCATGCTGTCGAGCAGGTCGCGATTGCGCACCAGCAGCTGCACCAGTGCTACCAGGTCATTGCAGTGCCAGTCGCCGTGTATGTAGCTCTCGCCGGAGCCCACGCTGCCTTGCGCAGCTACCTTGCGGTAGAACGCCGGGTCATCGATGGTGACGATGACGTGCAGTTTGCTGTTCGCCTCACCCAGCCAGACTTCACCGAATGCATCACGCACGCACACGCGCCCTTCGCGCAGAGGAGCCAGTTGGGCCAGCAGCCGCTTTCGCAAAAAAGCATCCAGCGCGCTGGATTGCGGCAAAGCCACCGAGGGGTTCATTTCATTCATCACGGTTTCTCGGCAAGGGAAGGGTGGTCGTGTACGGGGTTGCGCTTGAGCCATAGCCGCAAGGCATGCCAATGGATGGCGGCCACCACCTGGATGGTCATCAAGGGATAGCAGGCAAGCACGCGGGCCAGACCGTGCCCGTCCAATGGATGACGGCGCATGGTCTGGGTGGCATCGAACTGGCGCAGGCCATCACGCCAGACCTGCATGTGTACGCGCAGGTCATCGCCCGGATGGCTGAAGCGCCAGTCATAACGGCAGTCCATGGCCATGAACGGCGAAACATGGAAAGACTTGTCGAACTGCCAGCGCAGCGAATGGCCCGTATGGGTCGCAGTGGAGACCGGCAATACATAGGCATGCCGTTCCTTCCATGGCGTATTGGTGATGTCGGCCACGATGCAGTCCAGCGTGCTGCCACCGGCCTGGTAGCAGTAGTAGAGGCTGACCGGGTTGAAGACGTGACCCGCAAAACGCAGATGGGTCAGCAGACGCACGGGGCCGGCGGGACGATGGCCCAGTGTCTTGGCGGCATGGTCACGAACTGCGTCAGCAAGCGGCTGTTCGGGATCCCCGAAATAGTCGCTGCGTCGGAACTCCGCCAGGTTCCGGCGATTGACCGACCACAGCCAGCGACCCGCAAACAACGTGCCCAGCTCGTCCAGATCCAGCAGCAGTTGCGCAATGGGGTAGCGGAACGCGTGCGGATGCGGGTGATGGCGACGATGCATCACCTGGCCGAAATAGAGTGCGCTGGCGCTCACGCCGCCACCTCTCCATGAACCAACGCTGGTCGATGCAGCTTGAGTGCATCGACCACGCGACGGGCGCTGCGTATGCCGTCTTCATGAAAACCCCAGCCCCAGTACGCGCCTGCAAACCAGGTGTGGCGCCGGCCCTGCAATTCGTCCCAGCGCTGTTGTGCGCGGACGGCGGCATGATCGTGCACCGGGTGCGCATAGTGCAGTCTGCGGAGCACTTTGGCGGGGTCGATGGCCTCGCTGCGATTCAACGTGACCACCAATGGCGTATCACCGGGCAGCCCTTGCAGCAGGTTCATGCAGTAACTGACCGTGCAGGGTGCAGCGGAATCGCGTGGTACGTGGGCATTCCATGCGGCCCAGGCCTTGCGGTTGCGCGGCAGCAGCGAGGCATCGGTATGCAGCACTGCCTCGTTGGGCTGGTAGCGGATGGCACCGAGAACATCCCGTTCCGTGGGGGAGGCATCGGCCAGCAGTGCAAGTGCCTGGTCGCTGTGGCAGGCCAGGATCACTTCGTCAAACCCTTCGATGCCGGCAGCGGTGTGCACGCGCACTCCCCAGGGCAATCGCTCTACGGAATGCACCCGGCATTCCAGGCGCTCACGCACCTGCCAACGTTCCCGCAACGCGTCCACGTAGCGCGCCGAACCGCCTTTTACCACCCGCCAAGGGGAGCGCCCGGTCATCTGCAGCATCTGGTGGTTGGCCATGAACTGGGCCAGGTAGCGGGCCGGGAAGTCCAACACGGTTGCCGTGGGTGAGGACCACAGGGCCGATGCCATCGGCAGCAGGTGCTCCTCGAT
>JBQGFJ010000078.1:0-4277 GCA_052040085.1 Pseudoxanthomonas sp. | reverse complement strand
TGGGCCGTGGTGCCCTTCGGTGAAGGACTGGTGCTGTCGGATCTGAATGCAGGTGTGTTGTTCCTGCTGGCGATGACCTCGATGGGCGTGTACGGCATCATCCTGGCGGGTTGGGCTTCCAACTCGAAGTACGCCTTCTTGGGTGCCATGCGTGCGGCCGCGCAAGTGGTGAGCTACGAAATCGCGATGGGTTTCGCTTTGGTAGGCGTGATGATCGCCGCAGGCAGCTTGAACCTGACCGAGATCGTCATGGCCCAGTCCGGCAAATATGGTCTCTTCAGTTGGTACTGGCTGCCGCTGTTGCCGCTGTTCGTGATCTATTGGGTCTCCGGCGTGGCCGAAACCAATCGTGCACCCTTCGACGTGGTGGAAGGCGAATCGGAAATCGTGGCCGGCCACATGGTGGAGTATTCCGGCGCGGCGTTCGCGCTGTTCTTCCTGGCCGAATACGCCAACATGATCCTGATCAGCTTCCTGATCTCGATCTTCTTCCTGGGTGGCTGGCTCAGCCCGTTGCAAGGCTTCGTCACGGCCGATGTCTCGCCGTGGGTGGATTGGATCTGGAAGGGCGGCTTCCCATGGTTGCTGCTGAAAGCCTTCTTCTTCGCCAGCGCCTATATCTGGTTCCGCGCCAGTTTCCCGCGCTATCGCTATGACCAGATCATGCGCCTGGGTTGGAAGATCTTCATTCCGTTGAGCATCGTCTGGATCGCCGTGACCACCCTGATGGTCTACTTCGGCGTGATTGGCAGGGGCGTCTGAGCCATGGGCAAGTTCGTGCATTACCTCAAGAGCCTGATGCTGCTGGAGCTGATCGGTGGCCTGTGGCTGACGCTGAAATATGCGTTCAAGCCCAAGTACACCATGATGTATCCCATGGAGCACTTCCCGCAGTCGCCGCGTTTCCGTGGGCTGCATGCGTTGCGCCGCTACCCGAACGGGGAAGAACGCTGCATCGCCTGCAAGCTGTGCGAGGCGGTGTGCCCGGCGCTGGCGATCACCATCGACTCGGCCCCGCGCGAGGATGGCACCCGCCGTACCACGCGCTACGACATCGATCTGTTCAAGTGCATCTACTGCGGCTTCTGCGAGGAAAGCTGCCCGGTGGACTCGATCGTGGAAACGCACATCCTCGAGTACCACTTCGAGAAGCGCGGCGAGAACATCGTCACCAAGCCGCAGTTGCTGGCCATTGGAGACCGGCTTGAAGCCGAGATCGCCGAGCGCCGCGCTGCCGATGCGGCCTACCGCTGAGACATTCCTGAAGAGAGCATGATGGACTGGGTACTGATCAGCTTTTACGCCTTCGCTGCCATTGCGGTTGCCTCCGCGGGTGCGGTCATCAGCGTGCGCAATCCCGTGCATGCGGTGCTGTTCCTGATCCTGACGTTCTTCTCGGTGGCCTGCATCTGGCTGCTGGTGGGCGCGGAGTTCCTGGGCATCGCATTGGTGCTGGTGTACGTGGGCGCCGTGATGGTGCTGTTCCTGTTCGTGGTGATGATGCTGGACGTCGACGTGTCCGCGGTCCGCGAGGGCTGGGTGCGCTACCTGCCGGTGGGCCTGGTGGTCGCCATCCTGATGCTGGTACAGATGCTGGCGCTGATCGGCGTGAGGTCGCGTGCCGTCACGCCGTTCCCGGATAACGCTGCCGCGGCGGCTGCCGAAACATCCAATACCACCTGGCTGGCCGAACGCCTGTTCTCGGAATTCATCCTGCCGTTCGAGTTTGCGGCCATCATCCTGACCGTGGCAGTGATCGCGGCGGTGATGATCACCCTGCGCAAGCGCGACGGCGTGAAGCACCAGGATCCGGGCACACAGATCCGGACCCGTGCGTCGGATCGCCTGCGCATGGTGTCGATGCCGGCGGAAAAGCCCGCGCCGCAAGCCGGCGATGACAAGGAGGCGGGCGCATGATCACGCTTGGACACCTGTTGGCGATGGGAGCGGTGCTGTTTTGCATCAGCCTGGCCGGCATCTTCCTCAACCGCAAGAACATGATCGTGCTGCTGATGTCGATCGAGTTGATGCTGTTGTCGGTCAACATCAACTTCATCGCCTTCTCGCGCGAGATGGGGGATGCGGCCGGACAGATCTTCGTGTTCTTCATCCTCACCGTGGCCGCCGCCGAAGCCGCCATTGGCCTGGCGATCCTGGTCGCGCTGTTCCGTACCCGCCAGACGATCAATGTCGGCGAAATCGACTCCCTGAAGGGCTGATGCACAGATGACGGAAATCACCCTTTCCAAGAACGTGTTGCTGGCGGTGGTGTTGTTGCCACTGCTGGGCAGCATCGTGGCCGGCCTGTTCGGCCGACAGGTGGGGCGCAAGGGCGCGCAATTGGCCACCATCACCGGCGTGGGCGCGGCCTGCGTGCTGTCGGTGTGGACGCTTTACCAGTTGGCCTTCGTCGGTGCCTCGCCGTTCAACCAGAATCTCTATACCTTCTTCGAAGTGGGCGGCTATTCGGCCCATATCGGCTTCATGGTGGATCGCCTGACCGCGATGATGATGGTGGTGGTCACCTTCGTCTCGTTGCTGGTGCACATCTACACCATCGGCTACATGTCGGAAGACCCGGGCTACCAGCGGTTCTTCAGCTATATCTCGCTGTTCACCTTCAGCATGCTGATGCTGGTGATGGGCAACAACTTCCTGCAGCTGTTCTTCGGCTGGGAAGCGGTGGGCCTGGTCTCGTACCTGCTGATCGGTTTCTGGTTCAAGCGTCCCACCGCCATCTTCGCCAACATGAAGGCGTTCCTGGTCAATCGCGTGGGCGACTTCGGCTTCCTGCTCGGCATTGCCGCCGTGCTGTACTGGTTCGGCACGCTGGATTACGCCACCGTGTTCGCCAATGCGCCGCTGCTCAAGGGTGTGACCATGTCGGTATTCGCCGGCTGGGAATGGAGCGTGGCGACGGTGATCTGCATCTGCCTGTTCATCGGCGCCATGGGCAAGTCGGCACAGGTGCCGCTGCATGTGTGGTTGCCGGACTCGATGGAAGGCCCGACCCCGATCTCGGCACTGATCCATGCCGCGACGATGGTGACCGCCGGCATCTTCATGGTGGCGCGCATGTCGCCGCTGTTCGAGCTGTCGCAAACCGCGCTGAACTTCATCCTGTTCATCGGTGCCACCACGGCCTTCTTCACCGGCCTGATCGGCATCGTGCAGAACGACATCAAGCGCGTGGTCGCGTACTCGACGCTCTCGCAGCTCGGTTACATGACGGTGGCGCTGGGTGTGTCCGCGTATTCGGCGGCCGTCTTCCACTTGATGACCCATGCCTTCTTCAAGGCGCTGCTGTTCCTGGCGGCTGGCTCGGTGATCATCGGCATGCACCACGAGCAGGACATGCGGAAGATGGGTGGCCTGCGCAAGTACATGCCCATCACCTTCTGGACCAGCGTGATCGGCACCCTGGCGCTGGTGGGTACGCCGTTCTTCAGCGGCTTCTACTCCAAGGACACCATCATCGAAGCGGCCAAGCATGGCGCCGAGAATGCGGGCTGGATCGGGACGTATGCCTATTGGGCGGTGTTGCTGGGCGCCTTCGTGACCTCGTTCTACAGCTTCCGCCTGCTGTACCTCACGTATTTCGGCGAAGAGCGTTTCCGCCATGCGCATGATGACCACGGCCATGGCCACGATGATCATCACGGCGACGATCATGGGCATGATCACCATGGCGCACACGAGCCGCACGAATCCCCGTGGGTGGTGACGTTGCCGCTGATCCTGCTGGCGATTCCCTCCATCGCGATCGGCTACTTCACCGTCGGCCCGATGCTGTTCGGTACCGACTGGACCGGCCACCACGCCACGCTACCGTTCTTCCTCGGCATCATCGACGTGGCCCAGGACCGCGATACGGTGGCTGCCGTGGCTGAAGCCATGTGGCATGGCCCCACCAAGTTCGCGTTGCATGGCTTCATTACGCCGGCCTTCTGGCTGGTGGTGGCCGGTTTTGCCCTGGCCACGGTGATGTACTGGTGGAAGCCGGGCCTGGCCGCGAAGGCGAGGGCGATGTTCGCCGTGCCGGTTCGCGTGCTTGAAAACAAGTACGGCATGGACACGCTGTGGATCAGCGGGTTCGCCGGCGGTGGCGTCTGGCTGGGCAAGATTTCACGCTGGATCGATACGCGCATCGTGGACGGCGTGTTCGTCAACGGCAGTGCGCGTCTGGTGGAACTGGCGTCCAGCGTGCTGCGCCGCAGCCAATCCGGATATCTCTATCACTATGCTTTTGCGATGATCGTCGGCCTGATTGCGTTGTT
>JBQGFJ010000077.1:0-42480 GCA_052040085.1 Pseudoxanthomonas sp. | reverse complement strand
TAGACGATCGAAATGGGCGTGCGGCTGGCCAGGTACTGGTTCAACAGTTCCCAGTTGCCGAAGTGCGGGGCGGCCACGATGACGCCTCGCCCAGAGGCCTCCCCCAGAATTCCATAGAAAAAACTAACCACTCATAACAACACACACCTCGCTTCTAGACCATTCGCCGATGCCTCGTCAGCATCCCCGCCATGCTTGCCCTGATACAGCGCGTGACGCGCGCCGCCGTGACCGTGGATGAGGAAACCGTGGGGGCCATCGGCCCTGGCCTGCTGGCGCTGGTGGCAGTGGAGCCGGGGGATGACGAGCCGCGAATCCAGCGATTGGCCGAACGCCTGCTGGGTTACCGGGTGTTTTCCGATGAGGCTGGGCGGATGAACCGGTCCCTGACCGATACGGGTGGTGGCCTGCTGCTGGTCAGCCAGTTCACCCTGGCGGCGGATACCCGTTCCGGTATGCGTCCCAGCTTCAGTACCGCCGCTCCGCCCGCGGAGGCTGAACGCGGCTTCAATCGCCTGGTCGAGATCTGCAGGGAAAAGCACCCTGGGGGGGTGGAAACGGGCCGCTTCGGCGCCCATATGGTCATCAGTCTGGTCAATGACGGACCCGTGACCTTCCTGCTTCGCCCCTGAGTTGGCCCCTTGTCCAGCGTGCGCTCCCGCTCCGGGAAACGGGGTCCGGGCGCATGGCTTAACAAGTCGGCAAGCTATTCCTCACCTGGCACGGTATAATGCTAGGTTCACTTCTTACGCCCCCAAGCCGGTGCCCGAACACCCATGGCCAACGAACGTCCTGCGCAACAATCCGATATCAAGCTACTGATCAGCAAGGGCCTCGAGCAGGGCTACCTGACGTATGCCGAAGTCAACGACCATCTGCCCGACGACCTTGTCGATCCGGAGCAGATCGAAGACATCATCGGCATGATCAATGGCATGGGCATCGAGGTGCATGAAATTGCCCCCGATGCCGAAACCCTGCTGCTGGCTGGCAGCACCACGGGCAACCGTGAAGTCGACGACACCGCCGCCGAGGAAGCCGCTGCTGCCCTGACCCTGGATACCGAAGGTGGCCGCACCACCGACCCGGTGCGCATGTACATGCGTGAAATGGGCACGGTGGAGCTGCTGACCCGCGAAGGCGAAATCGCCATCGCCAAGCGCATCGAAGAGGGCCTGATGCAGGTCCAGGCCTCGTTGGGCAACTTCCCGTGCTCGGTGGAGATGCTGCTGGAGGACTACGAACTGGTGCAGGCCGGCAAGAAGCGGCTGGCGGAAGTCATCGTGGGCTTCAACGACATCGAGGAAGTCACCGAGGAGCCCGTGGCTGTCGAAGTGGACGTGGCCGACGCCGACGCGGAAGGCGACGAAGACGATGCCGATGACGACGTGGCCGAAGAGCCGGGTCCCACCGGTCCGGATCCGGAGGAGGTCGCGCGCCGCATGCAGGTGCTGGCCGACCTCCACGCCAAGTTCAAGAAGGCCTATGCCAAGCACGGCGCGGACAACAAGGCCGCGACCAAGCTGCGTGCGGACATGAGTGAAGTCTTCGTGACCCTCAAGCTGCCGTTGCCGCTGACCGACGTGCTGGTCAAGAAGCTCCGTGAAGTGGTGGGACAGATCAAGGACCACGAGCGCCAGGTGCTGCACCTGTCCACCCACGTGGCCAAGATGCCGCGCAAGGATTTCATCCGCGCGTGGGAAGGCAACCAGACCAACCTGGAATGGGTGGACGAGTTGCTCAAGCGCAAGCAGAAGTGGTCTTCGGCGCTGCGTGAAGTGAAGGACAAGATCATCGCCGAACAAGAGGCCACCATCGCCATCGAAAAGGCGATGTACCTGAGCCTGGCCGAAATCAAGGAAATCAGCCGTGCGATGGCCTATGGCGAAGCCAAGGCGCGCAAGGCCAAGAAGGAAATGGTGGAGGCCAACCTGCGCCTGGTGATCTCCATCGCCAAGAAATACACCAACCGTGGCCTGCAGTTCCTGGACCTGATCCAGGAAGGCAACATCGGCCTGATGAAGGCGGTGGACAAGTTCGAATTCCGCCGCGGCTTCAAGTTCTCCACCTATGCCACCTGGTGGATTCGCCAGGCCATTACCCGCTCCATTCCCGACCAGGCGCGCACCATCCGCATCCCGGTGCACATGATCGAGACGATCAACAAGCTCAACCGCATCTCGCGCCAGATGCTCCAGCAGTACGGCCGCGAGGCCACGCCGGAGGAACTGGCCAAGGAAATGGACATGCCGGAGGACAAGATCCGCAAGGTCATGAAGATCGCCAAGGAGCCGATCTCCATGGAGACCCCGATCGGCGACGACGAAGATTCGCACCTGGGCGACTTCATCGAAGACACCAACGTGGAATCGCCCATCGACAACACGGTCAACATCAACCTGATGGAAACCGTGCGCGACGTGCTCGCCGGCCTGACACCGCGCGAAGCCAAGGTGCTGCGCATGCGCTTCGGCATCGAAATGTCCACCGACCACACGCTGGAAGAAGTGGGCAAGCAGTTCGATGTCACCCGCGAGCGCATCCGCCAGATAGAGGCCAAGGCCTTGCGCAAGTTGCGTCACCCCAGCCGTTCCGAGCAGCTTCGCAGCTTCCTCGATATCGACTGAGCCGTATCCACGGTCCTGTATCCACGCAACGCCCGGTTCCCGCCGGGCGTTGTGCGTTTGGGGGTGGCTGGAACAACGCGATAAGCTCGTGTCCTGTTTCCTCACGGATGCCGGCATGGAACTGAACTTCCACGGCGCGGCCGGCGTGGTCACCGGCTCCTGCCATCATGTGAAAGTGAGCAACCACCAACTGTTGCTGGATTGTGGTCTTTTCCAGGGGCCGCGGGAGGAAGAGGCACGCAACGTGGCGCCGTTCCCGTTCGATCCGAAGGCGATCGATGCGGTGCTGCTCAGCCATGCACACCTTGATCATTGTGGCCGATTGCCGCTGCTGGTGCGGCGCGGATTCGATGGCCCCGTGTACTCACATCCGGCGTCCATTGACCTGGTGCGCGTGCTGCTGAAGGACGCCGCCTATTTGCAGATGGCGGATGCCGAGCGGGAAAACCGCAAGCGTGCCCGCAAGGGCCTGGGGCTGATCAAGCCCTTGTTCGATCTGGACGACGTGGATGCGGTGATGGGGCTGATGCGTCCGCTGCCCTTCCATGGGAAGATGGATCTGCTGCCGGGTGTGCATGCCACGTTGCTGCCGGCCGGCCATATTCTGGGAGCAGCCAGTGTCGTGCTGGATCTGGAAGAGGCGGGTAAGCGGCGTCGCCTGGTATTCAGCGGTGACCTGGGGCCATCGGGCACCTGCTTGCTGCCCGATCCGCAGCCGCCTGCCAGCGCGGACCTGGTGTTGATGGAAAGCACCTATGGCGATCGCAACCATCGTTCGCGCGAAGACACCATTCGTGAAATCGGCGAGGTGTTGCAGGCTGCCTGGGAGGCCGGCGGCAACCTGCTGGTGCCCGCTTTCGCCGTTGGGCGTACGCAGGAACTGCTCACGTTGTTCGCACAGCATCGCGAGGCGTGGGGGCTGGACCGCTGGCTGATCTTCCTTGATAGCCCCATGGCCATCCAGGCTACCGCCATCCATGATCGCCACGCGGAGCTGTTCAATGAGGATGCACGGGACTTCATGGGGAGCCGCGACCTGTACGAATGGCTGCCCAATCTGCGCACCACGCCTGAAACGGCGCAATCGATGCAGATCAACAACATCCGCCGCGGTGCCCTGATCATCGCCGGCAGTGGCATGTGCACGGGGGGCCGCATACTGCATCACTTGCGGCACAACCTGTGGCGACGCGAGTGCCGGGTGATGATCATTGGTTACCAGGGCCAGGGCACCTTGGGCCGCAGGTTGGTGGATGGTGCCGAGCTTGTGCGCATCCACGGCGAGGAAGTGCGCGTGGCGGCCGGTATCCACACGATAGGCGGTCTGTCCGCACATGCCGGGCAGGACGAGCTGGCGGCCTGGTACGGCGCCATTGATGGACGGCCTCCGGTCTGTTTGGTGCATGGCGAAGCACGAGGCCGCGATGGATTGGCGGCCCGGCTGGAGGCTGATTACGGCCTTCGGGCCAGTTTGCCCGAACAGGGCGCGCGCGTGACGTTGTAATGGAGAGATGCCTACAACCTGTCGGGTTCAATTCAGACTCCATTCCATGGGAGTAATCCTATTGCCCGGTAACCGTCATGAATCTAGTAAGATTCGTGCCCAACGGGCCTATAGCTCAACGGTTAGAGCAGAGGACTCATCGAAAGGTGACCCCGGCATCGAAAGGGCCGGTGGAAAAACGGGATGAATTCAGGGAAACCGCAGCGGTCAGGCCGGCGGCAATCCTGAGCCAAGCCGGCGGTACACCGCCGGAAGGTGCAGAGACTACCTGGGGGCTCCAGTGCCCTTGATGACAGGCTTCGAGCGTCCCGCACCCTACCAGTGAAAACTGCGGGTGATGAGATAGTCCGCGCCGGGGGGAAACTTCCGGAACAAGCGAATCCTTTGGTTCCAGGTTCGAATCCTGGTGGGCCCACCAACAAAAACAGCAGGCTGCATTCCTGGTACCGATCCCATAAGTTGAAACATTGTTTCAGCTTGTGATCATGGAAAGGCAATAGTTGCAGCAACCTGTTTCCGAATGACGGCCAGCGGGGCCACTCTGGCGGCTCTTGGCCAGAAGCAGGCATTACTCGCAGCGCTAGCTTCCGGCTTTTTCCACGACACCCGCGGCAACTGCCAAGCGCTTTGCTTCGGCGGATCCCTTTCTTTCGCTGTAGCGATCGACCAGGAAACTGCTCCTGTCCCGTGTCATCAGGGTGAACTTCATCAGCTCCTCCATGACATCGACGACACGGTCGTAATACGGGGAAGGACGCATCCGGCCATCGTCATTGAACTCCTGCCATGCCTTGGCCACGGACGACTGATTGGGGATCGTGATCATGCGCATCCAGCGGCCAAGGATCCGTAGCGCGTTGACGGCATTGAAGGACTGCGAGCCCCCGCTGACCTGCATTACGGCCAGTGTTTTGCCCTGCGTTGGGCGAACACTGCCATCCTCGAGAGGAAGCCAGTCGATCTGGTTCTTTAGCACGCCGGTGATGGTGCCGTGCCGTTCTGGCGAAACCCAAACCTGGCCTTCCGACCACTGCGACCATTCGCGCAGTTGCCGCACTTCGGGATGTTCCTTGCCGACGCTATCCAACATCGGTAGCTCATGCGGATGAAATACGCGGGTCTCGGCACCGAGATAACGGAGGATTTGTTCGGCCTCCAAAGCCAGCTTGCGGCTATAGGACTGCGGACGCAGGGAGCCATAGAGCAACAGGATGCGAGGAGGGTGACCATCCGCCTGGGCCCCCAAGATGCCCATGTCCGGGGCAGGAAGGTGGCTTTGGTCGACATTGGGAAGGTGGGAATCTGGAAGTTGTTTTGTCATATTCATTCGAATATTCTAGAAATATGGAAACAAATAACGCAATAGCCGCCTTGACGGCGCTAGGCCACGGAACTCGATTGGCCGCCTTCCGCCTGCTGGTTGAGGCGGGGCCTGCTGGCCGCATGGCGGGGGATATTGCCGAGGCATTGGCAGTACCCAACGCCACGCTGTCGTTCCACCTCAAAGAGTTGGTACACGCTGGCTTGATCCAGAACGAAAGTGTGGGCCGCAACGTCTGCTATCGGGCGAACTACGCGGCCATGAACGACCTGATGGCTTATCTGACCCATAACTGTTGCGCAGGCTCGAACAGTGATGCATGCCCGCCTGGCGACAACAAGTGCTGCTGATTCTCCACCGAGCTGATCACCATGAAACGTCGTGTCCTGTTCCTGTGTACCGGCAATTCCGCCCGCAGTGTGCTGGCTGAAGCCACGCTCCGTGCCTGGGCGGGCAATCGCTTTGAAGTATTCAGTGCCGGCAGTCAGCCCACGGGCACGGTCAACCCGTATGCACTTGCCCAGATCGCCGCCGAAGGCATGTCCACGACGGGCCTGCGAAGCAAGTCGTGGAACGAGTTTGCTGTCGAGGGTGCTGCGCCCATGGACCTGGTCATCACCGTTTGCGATGCCGCCGCGGCTGAGTCCTGTCCGGTGGTATTTGGCGACTTCCTGCGCGCCCACTGGGGTCTGCCGGATCCGGCCAGTATTGAGGGTGATGATGCGGCCAAGGAAGCATTTCGCCAGGCCCATCGGGTTGTCAAAGCCCGGCTGATGGCTTTGCTTGCCTTGCCAGCCAGTGTCTGGGAAGACAGGGCTGTCTTGAAGGAGGCGCTTGATCGCATCGGTTTCGTGGAGCCGGATGACGAGGCTGCCGTCCATGGCTGAAGCCGCGCCACGCATGGCGCTGTTCGAGCGTTATCTGACGCTGTGGGTGCTCCTATGCATCGTGGTTGGCACCCTGCTTGGCCATCTGCTCCCCGATGCGTTTTCGAGGTTGGGCGACATGGAGATTGCGAAGGTCAATCTCCCGGTTGCCGTGCTGATCTGGTTGATGATCATTCCGATGTTGCTGAAGGTCGACTTCGGTGCCATGCGTCAGGTTGGACAGCACTGGCGCGGGATCGGCGTCACCCTGTTCATCAATTGGGCAGTAAAACCTTTCTCGATGGCGCTGTTGGGCTGGTTCTTCCTGCGGCACGTGTTTGCCGGCTGGTTACCGGCTGATCAGATGGATTCCTACATGGCCGGCCTGATCTTGCTGGCGGCTGCGCCCTGTACGGCAATGGTGTTTGTCTGGAGCAACCTGTGCCGAGGCGATGCCAACTTCACGCTCAGCCAGGTCGCACTCAACAACGCAATCATGGTTTTTGCGTTCGCTCCCATCGTTGCGCTGCTGCTTGGGCTTTCCTCGATTACTGTGCCGTGGGCTACCCTGGCGCTGTCGGTCACTCTCTACATCATGGTGCCGGTGGCGATTGCCGTCGTGGCGCGTCGTTGGCTGCTGTCCCGTGGTGGCAGCGAGCGCCTGCAATCGGCGCTTGACCGTCTTGGGCCGATATCGCTGACGGCTTTGCTCGCCACCCTGGTTCTTCTATTCGGCTTCCAGGGCCGGCAGATCATCGAGCAACCGTTGATCATCGCAATCCTTGCAGTGCCGATCCTGGTCCAGGTCTATTTCAATTCCGGGCTTGCTTACCTGCTCAATCGCAGGCTTGGCGTCGCACACAAGGTGGCAGGCCCGTCGGCATTGATTGGTGCCAGCAATTTCTTCGAACTGGCCGTCGCAACGGCAGTGAGCTTGTTTGGTCTCCACTCCGGTGCTGCACTGGCTACGGTAGTTGGCGTGCTGATCGAAGTGCCGGTGATGCTGTCGGTCGTGAATATCGTCAACCGAACGCGCGACTGGTACGAGCTGACACCGGGAAGATGCAGTCGATGAGAGGGGGCAACATCCGTCCTGGTTTCGAAGCGGACCTGCAGCGAGCCATCCTTGTCCTCCATGAAAGAAGAAATCAAACGCTTCCACAGAGTCCTGGCCTGATATATCGATCGCTTGCAGTCAGTACCATCGAGCGAATGGATCCCTGCTGATGGTGCGGGGCCCCTGTGCAATCAACTTCTTCGCAAGGCCGATATCGACAGGCAGCCATGATGTCCCGATCATGTCGGTCGAGATGCACGAACACGCTTGTTTCACTTCTTCCTGCAGAAAGGACTGGCCCACTCCGCGCATCCATGCGCGGAGTGGGGCCTTCACTGAAGGGCCGGCGTGAATACCTCCATCGCCGTTTCCATTCGCTTTTTCTGCTTGCCGTGACAGGTCCAGTCGTCGGCGGGTCGCTTGTGCGGAAGCGCGGTCCGCCACGGACACGCCACCAAGGGCCATTGGCTTGTCTCACGCGATCCGTGATGCCGTGCGGTCCAGTTCAATGGCTTTCCGCCCGGGAATGGGCGAGCCATGAACAAATGTTTCCACCTGGTCTCTTCAGTCGGCGATACGGGTGGCTTGTTCGTCGAGTTTCGCATCGAGCCCCATGGGAGTGGAGGGTTGGGTCGATGTCGGGCGTTCTGGTGCCTGGGCGAGGACGTTGATCTTGTAGTTGAAATGGAGTGGCGTGAACAGGAAGGTCCAAAGCCCCTTGATCCGTTGGGGATTGTCGGCGCCGAGCCCAAGCAACTGGTTGACCCTGGTCTGTGCACGAAAACCCCAGATGATGAACATGATCGAGAAAATCAAGTTCGACAGGCTGGACAGCAGTGCGACAGGGCTGCCTTCGCTGAAGAAGAGCGAAACCACGAACAGCGCGGTGGATACATATGAAATGGAATAGAGGAAACCCAAGGAGTGGAGTGGTATCGGGTTCGAGGGGCAGTGCCGGTTGATGATCCGCGACTGCCTGTCAGCATAATGAGCGTAGTAGATCCCATGGGTGATCAGTCCGAGGGTGATGAGCAGCCAAGTGCTATTCCATTTTAGTTGTTGGAGCAGGCCGGTTTGCTTGGGGGCAGCAATGGGTGCGCTCGGCGGCGCATAGAGGTTGTCGCTCAAGAGAATCTTCCTGTGTTGCAAAAGGTAGCCGGGCCGGTCGGAGGAAAGGGCTCGGAATGGATGTCGGGCGGGATGGAAATCGCGCGCGGAATGTGACGTGCCGGTAATTTTTCGGGGGCGAGATTGCGGCAGGCGTTCAGGCACCGACAATGAAGAAAATACGATTCTTGGCGTTCTCATGGCTCGAATGATTCGAACGGTGGAGCGCGTCACGCATTCCGTGCATGCTTCTCGCGTACTTGATGCTGCATCAATAGACTTCCGCGTTCCCCCGCGCTGACGTCCTCCATCGACAAGAGAAGACGATCGATAATCCATGAGCCTTTTGGGTTCATCCTTGCCGGGGGTCATCACTCAAAGACGCTGGAAGGACCATGTCGCACCACGAGCAAGAGAATATTTCTCCCGGGATATCGGAACCGAATGCCACGCCCGCATCGGAAGCCGCGCCGGAAACGGAAGGGAAAGCAGAGCCGGTTGCGTTGCCGGCAAAGTATTTGTGGAAACTCGGGCTGCTGTGGCTATCGGCTCTTGCAAGCGTCTATCTGGTGATTTTCCACGACGTGAAGTACGGGCTCGTGGGTTCGCTCGCCACGCTGGTGTTGTCAAGGATGATGGGCGACCCGGCGGCAGAACCGCCGTCTCAAGACAAAACCGGGCAATAAGCGGTTCTGCAGGCGCCCCCCGGCAATCACGTCGGCCTTCCGCTTCTCGGTGGAGTCCCTGCTCTGGCGGAGGCCTGTCATGCTGCAGCCTGTCGTGGCGCAGGTTGCTGGCCTGCCTGCGGGCTTCGTGCCTTCTTTGCATGATGGCCACGGCCTGGGCCCTGGGCGACGGCCCGGGGCATCCGGTGTTTCCAGACCCGAACCCCGGCGCCCTGCCTCCCGGCATGGCACGCTTCGTCTCCTGCTCCCGTGCAGGTTCGTCCTGGTGGCATCCATTTCGGCGGATCACGTGGGGGTTCATCGGGTCTGTTGTATGGTTCTCATTTCCAGGCATCGTCGTCGGGGCGATGGCAGCGTGAGGACATGCATATGCGAAAGAACCCACGGACCATCAGGACGATGGCTTGCCTTGTAACAGCGGTGTTGTGTGCCGGTGCGGGCAATGCCCTGGCGCACGGGATGCCCGTGGCGGGCGAGGCAAATGGCGCGCGTGAAGCCGTCCAGGATACCCGGCAGCGTCCGGTGTTGTTCCGGAACGTGCGGGTGTTCGACGGGAAGTCCGGCGTCGTGTCCGGGCCGCGCAATGTGCTGGTGCGTGGCAAGGTGATCGAACGGATTTCCGCCGATGCCATTGCCGATCCGGATGCGCAGGTGATCGAGGGCAATGGACGTGTGCTGATGCCCGGTCTGATCGATGCGCATTGGCACAGCATGATGGCTGCTCCGACGCTGGGCGCAATCCTGGGTGGTGACCAGCGCTACCTGACGGTGGTTGCAGGCGCCGAATCCACGCGCACCTTGATGCGGGGTTTCACCACCGTGCGTGACGTGGGCGGCAATGTCTTCGGTTTGAAGCAGGCAGTGGATGGTGGCGTGCTGCCTGGACCGCGTATTTATCCCTCCGGGGCGATGGTCAGCGTGACCAGCGGTCACGGCGACTTCCGTCAGGCCGGTGACCTGCCTCGCAGGATGGGTGAGCCGGGCCCCACCGATCTGGAAGGTGACACCGCCATCGCCGACAGTCCCGACGAAGTGCGCATGCGCGTACGCGAACAACTCATGCGCGGTGCTTCGCAGATCAAGTTGACGGCAGGCGGGGGCGTGTCCTCGCCCCATAGCCCGCTGGATGCGATTACCTTCACCGGACCGGAGTTGCGTGCGGCGGTGGAGGCGGCGGGGAATTGGGGAACCTACGTAACCGTGCACGCTTACACGCCGGATGCGGTTCGCCAGGCCATCGAGGCGGGCGTGAAGTCCATCGAGCATGGCAGCCTGATGACCGATGAGACCGCACGCTTGCTGCAGCGGCAAGGCACATGGCTGAGCATCCAGCCGTTCCCGGATGAATTGGCCCATGCGTTCGCGCCTGGTTCGATCGAGCGCGCCAAAGCCGACGAAGTCTTCGCGGGCAACAATCACGCCTACGACTTGGCGAAGAAGTACGGTCTCAAGACCGCCTTCGGTACCGACGTGCTGTTTTCCAGTGCGCTGGCCGCACAGCAGGGTGCCATCCTGGCCAGCCTTACTCGTTGGTATACACCGGCAGAGGCCTTGGTCATGGCAACGGGCACCAACGGTGAGTTGCTGCAATTGACCGGCAAGCGCAATCCCTATCCGGGCCGGATAGGCGTGGTGCAGGAAGGTGCCTTGGCCGACTTGCTGTTGGTCGATGGCGACCCGGTGGCTGATATCGGACTGGTAGCCAAGCCGGAAGGCCAAGGCTTCCTCGTCATCATGAAGGATGGCGTGATCTACAAGAACACGCTGGCGGGTGGCAAGCCCTGAGCGTGCTTGCGTACGGCTTTGTTCCGTGTGCACCAGGCCGGGATGAAGCCGTCGTGCTGCCTCGTGGTGGGCTCGCGAATCTGCAATGAAATGACTTGTGTGCTTGGCTTGCAGCCGCGGCCGCAGGCCTGCAATCGACATGTGTGTGACGAGGTCTTTGACCACTGCATCGGCGCTGACCACGTCTGACACCAGCCACTTCATGCGATAGCGGCGCATGTGTCAGGCGCATCGCAGGGTCTTCGACAAGCCAATGCCCGGCAGGTTGCTGTCTGGACGTGTTCCGGATCACGGCCGGACTTGTGCGGCCACACTGCCAGTCCCCGTGCGGTGACCTTGGCTTCAAGACGGAGTGGTCGCAGCCCTCTGTTCTTGCATTGACCGCCCTCTGGTGCGCCGCACAAGTGACAAGGGGGCATGCCTGGAGTGAGCATTGAGCCCGCGATGTGCTGCCCGGCGTTGCGCGGCGTATCCCTTCTGGTTGCCGTTGGCAGCTGTAACTCCATGAATCAAAGGGATTTTGATGAAAATCCCCGTGGACTTCGCATGTCTGCTAGTCCGGTTGACAACCCCGGGTAGCGCATCTATATTTTTTACATATAAATATGTATTTTAAATATAAGCGTTAGCCTTGGCGCCACGACATGTTGCTTTTCCTGCATGCAGCGCTGAATTCGAAGAACACAAACCGGGAGGGGGAGTTGATGAAAAGCAGGCAGAACAGGCTGTGGGTCGCCATGTCCGCAGCGATGATGCTGGGCGGTGGGGCTGTTGCTTCCACCGCCATGGCATCCACGCAATCCGATGCAGAAGAAGCTTCGGCGTCCAGCACGGCGCAGGATGAAAAGAACACCAATGCCGCGGTGACGCTCGACCAGGTGGTGGTGACGACGCGCAGGCGATCGGAGTCGGTACGCGATATTCCCACCAGCATCGACGCCTTCACTGGCGAGCGTTTGAAAGAGCTCGGCTACACCAGCGTGGAGGATGTGCTGAAGCTGTCGCCGGGTGTCACCTTCGAGTCCGGCTTCACGCCATCGAGTGCGTCGATCATCGTCAGGGGCATCACCAATGATTCACGCGGGGTTGGCCCGCGCACGGTGGGCCGCTTCTACGGCAACGTACCGCTCACGAACTCCTCCATCATGGGCGTGGAGCCCGATCTGGACATGTTCGACATGGCGGCGATCGAGGTGCTGAAAGGCCCGCAGGGCACGCTGTTCGGCGGCTCTGCATTGGCGGGTGCGATCCGTTACGTGCCGAACATGCCGGAATACGATGGCTTCCATGGCGCGGCCTCCATCGGCATAGGGCAGACCGCCTCCAGCGGCGACCTGAATTCCGAATATGCGTTGATGCTCAACATGCCGGTCAGTGACACGTTTGCGTTGAGGTTCGCAGGCAGCGTGCGTGACATGGCGGGCTTCCTGGACAACGCCCTCAGTGGCGAAAAGGACATCAATGATTTCAGGACCGAACAGGGCCGGTTGATCGCCTCGTGGCAGGCCACCGAATCGTTCAACCTGACCGGCCAGTACCTGAAATACAAGGGCGCATTGGGCGGATTCAATTATGTCGATGGCAGGGTACCCGCGCGCGTCCGTACCAAGCTGTTGCTCGATGACTACGAAGACTCCAACGTGGACCTGTATGGCCTGAGTGCAACCTGGGATCTGGGTCCTTCGAGCCTGGTTTTCGAAAGCAACCGCCTGAAGAAGGATCGTGACCAATACAACGATGTCACCCAGTTCCTTGGGCTGGTGGGAACGGGAATCACGGTTGGCCAGAACTTCCTGGAGGCAACCGACCAGACAACGCATGAGTTGCGTCTTGTATCCAACGAGCCGAGTGCAGGGGATGGTTTCCTGGGTGGCTGGAACTACACGGTGGGGTTGTTCTACATGGACTCCGACCAGACGCGGCCAGTCGCGCTGGACCTGACATTCCCCACGCACGTCACCAAGCAGGGGGGTGGCGCCACCATCGGGGCGAAGGAAAAGGCACTGTATTTCGACCTGACGCGACGGCTGGGCGAGAAGTTCGAGCTGAATCTGGGTGGTCGCTACTTCGATCAATGGACCCGTGGCGGGAATTTCAGGGATTTCGCCTATTCGTCGCTGAATCCGCCGGGTATTCCGGACAGCATCGATTTCATCCCCAACTACGGAACGTTCCAGACCCTGGAGGAAACCGGGTTCAATCCGAAGGCGGCCTTGCGCTGGTTCGCGAGTGACAACGTGACCGTGATTGGCAGTTATGCGCAGGGATTCCGCTTCGGCGGTATCAACGGGTTCACGCTGGAGCCAACCATCCCGGTGCCTTTCACCTACGGGTCGGATGAAATCAACAACTATGAGCTTGGGCTTCGCACCACGTGGGTGGAGAACCGGGTCACTGCCGATGTCACCGCGTTCTACATCGATTGGAACAACCTGCAGATACTGCAACGTGCGGGTATCTACGCGTTCGTCGACAACGTGGGCGCGGCTGAGGTGAAGGGCATCGAGGGTGCCGTGAGCGCGTTGTTGGGCGAGCACTGGTCCGTATTGGTCAATGCGAGCTACCAGAATGCCAGGACCGCGGAATTCTTCCAGTCGGGTGAATTCGGGCCGGTTCCGTCGGGGACGCGGTTGCCGCAATCTCCGCGGTTGACGGGTGCCACGCAGCTTCGTTACCAGCGCTGGCAGGGTCCGTTGTGGATGGATGGGTCACTGACTTATTCATACCGGGGGAGTTCGACGAACAATCTGGTGAACAGCATTCCGCTTGCGGCTTACGGAACGTTCGACCTGGCATTCGGGATACAGAACACCGAGATGAAGATGCAGCCCAGGATCAGTCTGGTGGCCAAGAACATCACGGATGAGAGCGCGGCGATTTTCGGCTTTAGCCTGGTCAATGTCACCGACGTGATATCCACCAATCAGCCGCGCCAGGTCATGCTGAGGCTTGATCTCTCGTTCTGATGGTGGAAGCCGGAGCATGATCATGAAGGCGAGATGTCTTGGAGTGTTGGCGGGTTGGGCGTTGCTGTTGGCGCCCGGCATGGCGTGGGCCGCTGATGCATGCACGGTGGCCCCGGAACTGGTTGGCGTATCCGGCGAACGGTTGGGCCGGCTGGATACGGCCATGCAGGCCTATGTGGATGAGCAGAAGGCGGCCGGTATCGTTGCCTATGTGGCTCGGGGTGGCCATGTGGTGCACGTGCGTGGTTATGGCATGGCCGATGTCGAAGCCGGCCGTCCGATGCAGCCGGATACCCTGTTCCGCATGGCTTCGATGACGAAGCTGATGACCAGTGTCGCGGCGATGACATTGGTGGAAGAGGGCCGGTTGGCATTGGAAGATCCACTGGTGAAGTACTTGCCGGCCTTTGCCAATCCGAAGGTGGCGGTGCTGGATAAGCCGGGAGGCGACGTCCGCTTGGAGCCGGCCAGGCGTCCCATCACCATTCGTGACCTGATGACGCACACGTCTGGCATCCCCTATGGTTATGGGCAAAGCGGCGCGCTGTGGAAGGAAGCCGGGCTGTTCGGCGGTTATTACATGGAGCGCGATGAAACGATGGCGGATCTGGTCGGGCGGATGGCGGCATTGCCGCTGGATGCCCAGCCCGGCGAACGATTCGTGTATGGCCATAGCACCGACATCCTGGGCGTGGTGATCGAAAAGATATCCGGCATGTCGCTGGAGGCGTTCCTCCACAAGCGCTTGTTTGGTCCGCTTGGACTGAAGGACACGTATTTCTATGTTCCGCCGTCCGAAGCGGGCAGGCTGTCTGCGGTCTACGCAGCGGGCCCGCAAGGGCTTCGCCGTGCAGATGGCCCCGATCCGCTGGACGGACAAGGGCATTTCGTCGAGGGTCCCCGGAAAGTGTTCTCCGGCGGGGCGGGCGTGGTCAGCACGGCGGCCGACTACGGGCGTTTCCTGCAGATGATGTTGAACCACGGCGAGCTTGATGGCGTACGCATCCTGTCCGCACGTGCAATTGAATTGATGACGTCCAACCACGTGGGCCAGTTGTTCGCGACGGATTTCGCGCCGCGCCCCGGCATGGGATTCGGCTTGGGCGCGGCAATCATGCTCGACCCGGGTGAAGCCGGCATGTTCGGCTCGGCGGGTTCGTATGGTTTCTCCGGTGCGTACTTCACCCACTTCTGGGTGGACCCGGAAGAACAGATGGTGATGATCGTGCTGACGCAATTGCGTCCCGCCACGGATCCGTCCCTGCACGTGAAGTTCCGCACGTTGGCTTACCAGTCGGTGGTTGGGCCTGCGGTGACCACTGGCAAGCTGCGTTGCAGCGTCCGATGATGGAACGTCGTGGAATGTCGTGGTGAGGGAAGGGGCAATGGAAATATTCGATATCCCGGCTGGGGTCCACAGCCGTTCGATCACCCAGGAGAATCCTGGCGGGGAGCCGGGCAAGGGTGGGCAAGCCAGCAGCCCGCTCGGGCCGGGCCGCAAGGGAGCACCAGCCAGGATGATTCCCGCTGGGGAAACCGTGGAGATCGCTGTCATCGAGGGTCCGGGCGTCATCCGTCACATCTGGGTGGCCACGTACAACGTGGCTGATCTGTTGCGGGGCCTGACGGTACGCATTTACTGGGATGGACAGGCGCATCCCAGCGTGGAGGCGCCGCTGGGTGACTTTTTCGGTGTCGCGCACGGCAAGTCGATGGCCTATGCCTCCGCGGTGCATTCGGTGGGGGAGAAGGGCGCATTCAACATATGGTTGCCAATGCCATTCCTGCGCCATGCACGCATCACCATCACCAATGAGTTGCGGATTCCCGCGCTGTTCTTCTATCAAGTGGACTTCACCGTGGGTGACGTGCTCAAGCCCGACGTGGGCAGGTTGCACGTGATGTTTCGGCGGGAAAATCCCACGGTGGCAAAGCAGGACTTCGAACTGTTGCCCTTGCGCACGGGCCGGGGGCGTTACCTGGGCAGTGTCATCGGCATCAGGCCCCATGGTCCGCACTGGTGGGGTGAAGGGGAAGCCAAGTTTTTCATCGATGGCGACCAGGCGCTTCCCACCATCGTGGGGACTGGGGCAGAGGACTACGTGGGCTTGGGGTGGTGCGTGCAGCAGACGCCTTTCGCCTACCACGGCGCCAGCCTGGTGAGCAAAGGACCCGCGCCTGACACGGCTGGCCCGGTGTCGATGTATCGATGGCACCTTCCCGACCCGGTGTATTGGCACGAATCCATTCGCGTGACGATCCAGCAGATTGGCGTGGAGATCACCCCGGCAACGGCACCGCGCTCTTTCGAACAGTACCTGGATTGCCTGCGTGAGCGCGAAGATGATTGGTCGTGCTGCACGTTCTGGTACGAATCCACGCCCAGCGCCGCATTGCCTGCCTATCCTGATGTGCAGGTGCGGTTGCAGGACCTGGAATTGGAAGAGAATCTGGAAGGGCTGCCGCTGCAGGCGGGGTTTGTCACCGTCAATACACTGTAAATCCTGGCACCCTTTGTCTGCAGGGCCAGGGTCCGACGAGGCGTGTGCTGCCATCCCCTGGAGGGATTGAATGTCGCAAGTGAAGTTTTACGGGTGGCGGATGACCTTGGTCTGCCTGGCTGTCCAGGCGATTGCCGGTGGCATCACCATCTACCTCTACAGTCTGTTTGCCAGCGAAGTCGAGAAGGCCTTCGAAGCCAAGCGCGCCACCGTCATGTTGGCCGCGACCGGCCATGCGGTGGTTTCCGCACTGGTTGGTCCCAAGCTCGGCGCGCTGATGGATTGCCATCGGTTGCGCTGGACGATGATCGCCTGTGCGGTCTCGATGGGGTTGGGCTTCATGCTGATCCCGCTGGTCCCCAGTGTGTGGGGATTCGTGGTGGGCTTCACGTTGCTGGTGTCGATTGGTTCGGCGGGACTGACAACGCTTTTCTCGCCGCTGTTATTGTCGCGCTGGTTCATCCGCAAGCGCGGCTTTGCCATGGGTATTGCCGCATTGGGAAGCCAGTTGGGTGGTTTCACGCTCCCCCCGGTGGTGGCTTTCCTGATAGATCGCCTGGGATGGCAGTCGGCCATGCAGTTGGTGGGTATCTTCGCCATGATCACGATTTCCGCGCTGGTGTATTGGGCGGTCATCGACCGTCCTGAAGATTGCGGACAACATCCCGATGGAGATCCGCTGGCACATGCAGGCGCACTGCAGAATGGCGGGGGAGGCGGTGATGCATCGCTGGGGACCGTGCTGCGGGATGCCAATTTCTGGCTTGCAGCCGTTGGCATCGGCCTGGTTATTGCCGTGTTCAGTGCCGTGCTGACCAATCTGTCGATCTTTGCCACCGACTTGGGAGAGCCGCTGGAACGTGGCGCGATGTTGCTCTCGCTATTCGCGTTCGTGGGCATAGTGACCAGTCCGCTGATAGGGCGGCTGTGCGATCTGTGGGATATCCGCGTCGTGTTCTCTCTCATCGTATCGATGAGCATGGTGTCATTGATCATCTACGCGTATGCGCAGGACTACCGTGGACTGGTGGTGGCAACGGCGATTGCGGCAGCCGTGGGTGGCGGGGTGACGCCCTTCATCGGGGCGTTGGTGGGCAGCCTGTTCGATCTGCGGGTGTATGGGCGTGCGACGGGCAGCCTAATCCTGGTTGCCGTGGGCGTATCGTCGCTTGTGCCTGTGTTGTCGGGCTGGCTCTACGACACTTCCGGAAGCTACCGGGTGATGTTCCAGATCCTCGCGGTCTTGCTGGCCTGCGTGTTGGCCAGCATGCCATTCATCAAGCCTCGTCAGGTACGTATCCCATCTCGCGCGATATGAGGCGGGCGGCATCCGCGGCCATGGCCTGGGTACTGTCGATATCCACCGGGTGCGAGTCGTCCAGGTAGGAGAAGAACGGGACGACCAGGGCGGCGATGAGGTGCCCGGTATGGTCGAACACGGGATAGCCGATATCGCGCACGTTGCTTATCTGTGCACTGTCGATCAGCTCGAAGCCCTGTTCCAGCACGCGGTCCGCAATCCTGTCGAGTTCCGCGCGCGTCGGTTTGCGGTGGTGCTTGGGGATGCGGTCGATCATCGCCGCGCGTTCCGGCTTGGTGGAGTAAGCCAGGATCAGGTGTCCGGAGCAGCTGTCCAGCAACGGTGCCTCGGCACCGAGGCGGACGCTGAGGATGCGCTCGGAAGGGGAATCCTGCTGGGCGACCACGTGGCCCTTGCCTTCGTAGTAGATCACCAGATGGCAGGACTGTTCACTGCGGTAGCTCAAGTCGCGCATGAGTGGACCCGCGACGGCGGTGAGTCGCTGCACTGGCCGGAATCGATGGGCAAGTTCGAACAGTTTCAACGTTGCCGCGTATTTGTCGGTATTCCCTTGCAAGTGCACGTAGCCGCGTTGCTCCAGGACCACCAGCATGCGGAACAGCTCGCTGACGGATCTGTTGAGGCGGTTCGCGATACCGGACAGGGTCAGGCCCGACTCTTCGCCTGACAGCAATTCGAGGATGTCCAGCCCTTTTTCAAGGGCAGGGGCGGAGTACTGGCGGCGTTTGCTTGCTTTCTTGACTGCTTTTGCGGCCATCCGGCTTGGCTCCTTGGGGGAAGGGCCCGTCCCCCGGGCCATGGTGCAAATCATAGTGCGCCTGCCAGCATCCGTCACGGTTGACATTTTTACATATAGTAATTAATTTCATATATGACTTAGAACTGAGGCTGCGGTGACTATGGACAGTACGATCACGGACCTGCGTGTGCGGGATATCCGCTTCCCGACTTCGCGGACGTTCGTGGGCTCGGATGCAACCAACAAGGACCCGGATTACTCCGCGGCCTACCTGCAACTTGAGTGTGCGGACGGCAGCCGCGGGTATGGCCTTATCTTCACCATCGGGCGTGGCAACGACCTCTGCTGCAAGGCCATCGAAGCCATGCGTCACCTGGTGGTTGGCAGGAGCCTGGAAGGCATCACGGCCGACATGGGCGCGTTCTGCGAACACATGCGTTCCGACAGCCAATTGCGCTGGCTTGGCCCGGAAAAAGGTGTGGTGCACATGGCGGCCGGGTGCATCGTGAATACCGTGTGGGACCTGTGGGCCAGGCGCGAAGGCAGGCCTGTTTGGCGGCTTGCCTGTGACCTGGCTCCCGAGCACTTCGTGGCCAGTCTGGATTTGCGCTACCTGAGTGATGTGATGTCGAGGCAGGAAGCGCTCGACATCGTGCGCCACAATGCCTTGACCCGGTCTGGCCGCATTGCGCATATGCAGGCGGAAGGCTATACGGCCTACACCACGTCAGCGGGCTGGCTGGGCTACGATGACGACAAGTTGAGGCGACTCTGCAAGGAGGCGCTGGAGCAGGGGTTCGGCAGCATCAAGCTGAAGGTCGGGGAGAATCTGGAGGATGATATCCGCCGTATCCGGATTGCGCGCGAGACCGTGGGCGATGAGGTGCGGATCATGATCGACGCCAACCAGATATGGGAGGTGGACGAGGCGATCCATTGGGTGAACAGCCTGCGGCAATACAATCCTGCTTTCATCGAGGAGCCAACCAACCCGGACGACGTGCTTGGTCATCTCAAGATCAAGCGCGGCATAAACGGCATAGGAGTGGCCAGTGGCGAGCACTGCCAGAATCGCATCCTGTTCAAGCAGTTCATCGAGTCGGATGCACTCGATGTGGTGCAAGTGGATGCTTGCCGGATGGGAGGGCTGAGCGAAATGCTGAGCGTCGGCCTGATGGCTGCCAAGTTTGGCAAGCCGGTCTGGCCACATGCGGGTGGCGTGGGCTTGTGTGAATACGTACAGCATTACTCGATGATCGATTACGTCATGTTGTCCGCCAGCCTGGAAGGCCGGGCGGTGGAGTACGTGGATCACCTGCACGAGCACTTCGAGGATCCCTGCGTGATCCGCAAGGGCGCCTATGTGGCGCCAACGAAACCGGGCTTCAGCATCAGGATGCTGGACGCATCGCTGGATCGTTACGAGTATCCGTCTGGCGAGGAATGGCGCGCACGACAGGTGGCGGTGTGACGAAACGGCCTGCAGACGAGGGGTGTGGTGGCGGGTATCCGGCGCCGGCACGGATTCCGGTGATGCATGCCTGATGGGATGATCAGGCGGCGCAAGCTTGGCCGTACCGCATTGCAGTTGACCGAAATGGGATTCGGTGCTGCCGGCATGGGCAATCTCTATGCGCCGGTCGCCGATCAGGCGGCAGACGATACCCTCGACATGGCATGGCATGCCGGTGTTCGCTACATCGACACGGCCCCGTACTACGGGTTCGGATTGAGCGAGCGGCGTGTGGGTGATGCGTTGCGCAGGCATGCGCGCGAGGGCGATGCGTGCATCGTCTCGAGCAAGGCCGGGCGCTTGCTGAAGCCCGTGGCGCAGGTGGCATCAGGCGCGATCCGCCATGGATTTGCCGGGGGCCTGCCATTCGAGCCGTACTTCGATTACTCCCATGACGGCGTGATGCGCTCATTCGAAGACAGCATGCAGCGCATGGGCACGTCGAGCATCGACATCCTGCTGGTCCATGACATCGGACGGATGACGCATGGGGATGCGCACGAAAAGCACGAGGCCGATTTCTGGCGCGGTGGGTACCGCGCGCTGGAGCGACTGCGATCGGAAGGCAGCATCAGGGCGTTTGGCTTGGGCGTGAATGAGTGGCAGGTGTGCGAGGCGTTCATGGCGTGCGCCGATTTTGATTGTTTCCTGCTTGCTGGCCGTTACACGTTGCTGGAACAGGGGGCGCTGGAACGCTTCATGCCGGAATGTGAAAAGCGAGGCATTGGCCTGGTACTGGGGGGTATCTACAACTCGGGCATCCTGGCCACGGGAGTCCAGCCCGGTGGAGAGTGCCGGTATGACTACGCGCTGGCTCCATCCGGGATAGTGCAGAAGGTGCAAGGTCTCCAGCGGATCTGTGAAGCCCACGGCGTATCGCTGGCTGCAGCTGCATTGCAATTCGTGCTCGCGCATCCGGTGGTGGCCAGCGTCATACCGGGTGCATCGAACCGCCAGCAGGTGACCGCAAACCTCGAAAGCTATCGTGAGCCGATTCCTGCAAGCCTGTGGGCGGACATGAAGCATGAGGGCTTGATTGCAGCTGATGCGCCGGTGCCGGAGTCGATACCGTGATCGTTGACGCACACCAGCATTACTGGCAGCTGGATCGTGGGGACTATGCATGGCTCACGCCGTCAATGGCGCTGCTCTATCGCGACTTCCTGCCGGATGATCTTTCGCCATTGCTTGCGGCGTCAGGCATTGGCAGTACGGTGCTGGTGCAAGCTGCAGCCACTGAAGCGGAAACACACTACCTGTTCGATATGGCCCGGCATACGCCTTCGATTGCCGGCGTGGTTGGCTGGGTGGACATGGCAGCCAGCGATGCGCCGGACAGGATCAGTAATTTGAAGGCTGCTTCGGGTGGCTTGCTCAAAGGGATCCGGCCCATGATCCAGGATATCCCCGAGGATGATTGGGTGATATCCCGCGCCGTCGATGCGGGATTCGCGGCACTGGAATCGATGGGCCTTGCATTCGATGCGCTTGTGTATCCACGGCACCTTGCAAACCTGCGTACACGACTAGAGCGGAACCCCGGGTTGCGCGCGGTCATCGATCACTGCGGAAAACCCGATATTGCGCAAGGTGAATTCGACGCCTGGGCGCGCGGGATGCGGGACATGGCACGGCATACGAATGCCAGTTGCAAGCTTTCGGGGTTGTTGACGCAACTGGCTGAGGGGCAGCCGGTGGATGCAGTGCGCCCCTATGCCGAGTTCGTGCTGGAGGAATTCGGTGCGCGTCGCGTGATATGGGGAAGTGATTGGCCGGTGCTCGGATTGAGGTCCGGTTACGAGGACTGGTTCCGCCTTGCCCAATCCTTGCTTGCTGTGATGCCGGCCGAGGATGTCGAGGCGGTCCTCGGGGGTAATGCGATCCGCTTTTATGGCCTGTGAATGCTGGTGGCTGGCGCAAGGCCGGACTGGCGTGGAGTGATGGAAATGCTGGAAGAACGACTCAAGGGAAAACATTGCCTGGTGACGGCGGCCGCACAAGGCATTGGCCGGGAAACGGCGTTGCGTCTTGCACGCGAGGGTGCGGAGGTGCTTGCCGTGGATATCGCGGGGGATGCGCTGGCACTGCTTGCGAATGAGCATGCCGGCATTCGTGTGCAGTGCCTGGATGTAACCAATGCCGATGCCGTGGTTACCCTGGGGCGGGAGCATGCATTCGATGTAGTGTTCAACTGCGTGGGCTACGTGCACCACGGAACCATCCTGGAGTGCGATGAAGATGCGTGGCGCAGGTCATTCACCTTGAACATCGATTCCATGTACCGGATCTGCCGGGCCGTTCTGGGTCCCATGGTTTCCAGGGGGAGTGGTGTCATCATCAACATGTCTTCGGTGGCATCCAGCATTGCCGGGGTGCCCAACCGTTTTGCCTATGGCACTACCAAGGCGGCCGTGATTGGCCTGACCAAGGCAATCGCCGCGGACTACGTGGACAAAGGCATTCGTTGCAACGCGGTATGCCCGGGGACCATTCGCACGCCGTCGCTTGAACAGCGGATAGCGGCATTGCCGGGGGACCATGATGCCAATTGGCAGGCGTTCGTCCAGCGCCAGCCGATCGGCAGGCTGGGCGAAGCCACCGAGGTCGCTGCACTGGTGGCCTATCTGGCCAGCGACGAAGCGGGATTCACCACGGGCGCCCTGCACGTGGTCGATGGTGGCTGGACCAACTGACGGCATCCCTGTTTGCCAGGTGCGCTTGGCGGATGCCGCATTCATCGGGAGAACAACATTGAAATTCGTACGTCATGGCAAGGCCGGGCATGAGTGTCCGGGTGTCCTGGACCTTCATGGAAATATTCGCGACCTGACGGGCGTCGTGCGCGATATCGATGGGGAAGTATTTGCACCGCAGGTGCAGGCCGTGTTGCAAGGGCTTGATATGGAGGCGCTGCCCATCGTGGCGGAGGGCACGCGATTGGGTCCATGCGTTTCCGGTGTTGGAAAGATCATCTGCATCGGGCTCAATTATTCCGACCATGCAGCTGAGTCCGGCATGCAGGTTCCGCCGGAGCCTGTGATCTTCATGAAGGCGACCACGGCGATCAGCGGGCCGAATGACGATGTGATGCTGCCGCGCGGATCGACCAAAACCGATTGGGAAGTGGAGTTGGCGGTGGTCATCGGGCGCAGGGCGCGTTACGTCGAAGAGTCCGAGGCGATGCAGCATGTGGGTGGCTATTGCGTTATCAACGACCTGTCGGAGCGCGATTTCCAGCTCGAGCGATCCGGGCAGTGGGTCAAGGGCAAGAGTTGCGATACCTTTGCGCCGCTGGGTCCCTGGTTGGTGACGCGTGACGAAATCACGGATGCGCAGTCGCTTTCCATGTGGCTGGATGTCAATGGCCAGCGATACCAGGATGGCAGTACGTCCACCATGGTGTACCAGGTGCCGTATCTGGTGAGTTATCTGAGCCGGTTCATGACGCTGGAGCCTGGCGACATCATTTCCACCGGTACGCCTCCCGGCGTCGGGCTCGGGCAGAAGCCTCCCCGCTACCTGCAGGCGGGGGACGTGATGACATTGTCGATCGAGGGGCTGGGCGCACAGCGGCAGCAGGTCGTGCCTTTCGATATCGGCGCCAGGTAAACCGCTGCATTCCCGGCCAGGCATGCAGGTGGCATGCCGTTATTTCGCAGGCTGGTTTGCCGCGATGTCGGCGGCGACGTGGGATGCACCACGCCAGAACAGGAAAGCGGCGACCAGGTTCAGCGGGATCACGGCGATGAGTGCATAGCGCAAGGCGTTGGTGCCGGCCATCGATTGCAGGGCATCACTGATGCCTCCCACCAGCAAAGGCCCGAAGCCCATGCCGACCAGGTGGATGACCATGAGGAAAATCGCGACGGATACGGCGCGCATGTTGTTCTTGGTCAGGCGCTGCAACAGGGTCAATACCGGGGGCAGGATGATGGCTGCAACCGTGACCGGCACGACCAGGAGCATCATGGCGAGCGTGGTGTTCTGTGCCAGGAAGGCGGCGAAGTACAGCGGCAGGCCCAGCAACACGGCAAGCGCAGGGACACGCAGGTAGGAGGCGGGATTCTTGTTGGCGAAACCATCGGCCATCCATCCCCCCGCCAGCATGCCCGCAGCGCCGCCGATGCCGAAGACCAGGCCTACCGATGCCGCCATCTGCATCAAGTCCATGCCGTGCGAACGCATGAAGAAGGCCGGTGTCCAGTTGTTGATGGCGGCACCCACGAAGCCCACGATGGCGAAGGCAGGGAAGAAGTAGCGGCAACTCTTCTTGCCATAAAGGTGGCGAATGGTTTCGGAGATGGAATAGCGCTCCTTTTCGGGCCTGGATGATGCATCGTCCAGGCGGCCGCGAACCGGCTCCCTGAAGGTCAGCCAGAACAGCAGCGTCATTGCCAGTCCGGTGGCGCCCAGTGCGACGAAGGTCAAGCGCCATCCCCATGCGCTGGCAATCCATCCGCCGGCAAGTCCGGCAAGCATGGTGCCGACCGGCACGGCACTGATGTAGATGCCGAGGGCCTTTCCGCGGCTGCGTGACGTGAACAGATCACCGATCAGGGAGTTTGCCGTGGGAGTAAGTCCGGCTTCGCCAATGCCGACGCCCATGCGCGTGGCGGCCATGCTGGCATAACCGGTGGCGGCGCCGCTGGCCGAGGTCATCAGGCTCCACAGGGCCGAACAAAGGCAGATCAGGCGTGTCCTGTTCCAGCGGTCCGCAAGGATTGCCAGGGGAATCCCCATCACGGTGTAGAAAAACGCGAATGCCAGGCCGGTGATGAACCCTATTTGCGTATCGTTCAAGCCGAGGTCGGCCTGGATGGGTTCGACCAGGATATTGATGATGTGGCGATCGATGATGTTGATGACGTAAGTGGCGAACAGCAGTGCCAGGGCGTACCACCTGTAGCGCGTTTGCACGGATTCCGTGCCGTGTGCTGCCGTTGGTTCATGCATCACGGGGCTCCTGCTGGGGCCGTATTCCGGCCAGTTCGTGTTTCAGTACCTTGCCCATGCTGTTGCGCGGGAATTCGTTGCGCATGATGTGCAGCCCGGCCACGCGCTGATGCTTGGCGAGGCGCGCATTCACCCATTGGATCAAGGCCTCCTGTCCTATCCCGGGACCAGGGTGCAGGCGGACGAAAGCGATGGGAACTTCGCCCCATTTTTCGTCTGCGGTACCGGTCACCGAAGCTTCCATCACGGCAGGATGCCGAAGCAGTTCCATTTCGATATCGATGGGATAAACGTTCAGTCCGCCGGATACGATCATGTCCTTGATCCTGCCGCGCAAGGTCATGAAACCTTCGGCATCGAATTCCCCGATGTCGCCGGTCCGGATGAAAGTGGTGCCGTCCGCGGCCTGCCACTGGATGTCTTTGTTGGTATCCGGACGATTCCAGTAGCCGCTCATCATTGCGGCGGAGCGGCCCACGATTTCGCCGGCGGATGTGCCGGTCACGTCGTGGCCCTCTGGATCGACCAGGCGTATGTCGCAGCCCAGCATCGGGCGTCCCACGCTTGCGGGGCGCGTGCGCATGTCTTCGGGCGTCATGATGGTGGCCACGCCTTCGGTCAGGCCCCATAACTCGTAAAGCCGGTGATTGGTCAAGCGCTGCAGTTCGCGCTTCATGGCTTCCGGCATCGCGGAACCTGCCGTGATCAGGCTTTGGAAACAGTGCATGCCGGCCTTTTCGATCCCTGGGTGCGCAAGCAGTGCCTGCGCCATGGTGGGCACGGCGAAGCCATGCGTGGGTGCATGCTCTTCCACGATGCGCAGGTAATCGTTGGCATTGAATTGCGGGAGCACGATGGTGGTTGCCCCCATCCACTTGGCGGGGAGCCAGCTCAGCCACGCGCCATTGGAATGTATGGGGACGCAGGACAGCGATCGGGCGTGCGGGGTGAACCTGAATTCGGCGGCAAAGTAAGCGCCGAATTTCAGCCGTGACTCATGACTGTGCGCAATGCCCTTTGGCGTGCCAGTAGTGCCCGAGGAGTAGATGATCACGGCGAGGTCGAGCGCACTGCAGGCAAGTGTTGGAGGATTTGCGTGCGGGACGGCATAGGCCTGCGCATCGAACTCATCCTGGCCGAAGGTTGGCCGGCCGTTTGCGGCATTCCGGCATCGATCGATGTAGGCGTCGCTGGCAAAGACCACTCGCGGATCGCAGTCGGAAAGCATGGTTGCCAGGTTTTCTTCCGACAACAGTGGCGACAGTGGTACCAGTGCTGCACCTGCACGCCACGTGGCGAGCAGCAGTTCGTGTGCCCAGATGCCATTCGTCAATAGCGTGGCGATGCGGTCGCCAGGTCGGACGCCCTGGGCAATGAGTGCGTTTGCCATGCGGTTCGCGCGGGCGTTGTATTCGTGCCAGGTGACTTGGCGCTCGCCTTCGACCAAGGCAATGTCCCGGCTCCTGTAACGTCCGTGGATGGCGATCTGTTCGCTGATCCCGGTAAACACCGGTTGGAAGGGGTGCGTTGCCATGGTGCTCTGGTTTCCGTTCCGGTGATTGGAGGTGCCGGGGTTCCGCTTGATCGCGAAGCAGGCTTTATTGGCTTGGTGCAGACTGGACAGGTGGCACATGTTGTGTTCACATATGAATATTATTTTCATATACGAACATAGTGACGTTACTCCGCAGGCTGGGCTGCGTCAATCCGCAGGCGGCTGCAGCACGCGCGACGAGGGTTCGGGAGGACCGTGATGAATCATGCGTATCGGTTGAACGGACATCTGCAAAGCCGTTCCATCAGTTTCGAAAACCCGGATGGGCGGCGTGCGGGAGGTGCGCGCACGGCCAGTCCGCTGGGCGTTGGCCGCAAAGGCGCACCGGCACGAGCGTTGGGTCCGGGCGAGATGATCACACTGGCGGATATTGCTGGCCCCGGGATGATCAGGCATATCTGGCTTGCCACCTACGATGTGGCCGACACCATGCGTGGGCTGGTAATCCGGATGTATTGGGATGACCAGGAGCACCCCAGCGTCGAGGCGCCGATAGGTGACTTCTTCGGTTTCGCCCATGGGACATCACCCGCCTACGCATCGGCCGTGCATTCCGTTGGGGGCAGGCTTGCACTCAATATCTGGTTGCCGATGCCATTCGCCAGACGGGCGCGGGTGACGTTGACCAACGAGATTGGCATCGATGTCCCGGTGTTCTTCCAGATCGATTACACCCTGGGGGACGAGATCGGCCCGGATGATGGATATCTGCATGCATGCTTCCGGCGCGAGGTGCGTACCAGCAAGGGCGAAGACTTCGAATTGCTGCCGCTGCGCCGCGGACAAGGCCGTTATCTCGGTGCCGTGATCGGTGTCCGCCCGACCGACCCAAACTGGTGGGGCGAAGGCGAGGTCAAGATATACCTGGATGGCGACGAGGATTTCCCGACCATCGCGGGAACCGGTGCGGAGGACTACGTTGGCCTGTCGTGGGGCCTGCAACCCAATGCCTTCCCGATGCATGGCGCCAGCCTGGTCACGTCCGGCAGGACCGATACGGGTCCGGTATCCATGTACCGCTGGCATCTGGCCGATCCCGTGGTATGGCATGAGTCCATCCGGGTTTGCATCCAGCAGATCGGCATTTCGGTCAGTCGTGAAAACCTGCCCCGCTCATTGGGACAGTACCTGGAGTGCCTGGTCGAGCGCGAGGATGATTGGTCGACGTGCACGTTCTGGTACGAGCGCACGCCTTCGGAGCCATTGCCGCCACTACCGAGCCTGGCAGTACGTCTGGAAGGGCTGGAACTTGCGCCCGACCTGGAGGCGCTGCCCTTGCAACGCCGCTTCTCGGTCCCTGATGGCATCTGATCCGGTGGGACGGGAAGGATATTCACGGGAGTGCATGGGTGGATATGACCGAAGTGGAAAGTCGCGGCTGGAAGCACTGCACACAGTTGGAGCGGGATGGTCTTCGTTTCATCGTGACCAACGATGTGGGTCCGCGCATCATCGAGTGCAGCCTGGAGGGCGGTCCCAACCTGTTCAAGGAGTTCGAGGACCAGTTGGGCAGGACGTCGGGTGACGAATACCTGCTGTTTGGCGGCCATCGTTTGTGGTTGGCGCCTGAAAACCATCCGCGCAGCTATGCACTGGATTTCAGTCCGGTCCATGTCGAGCCGCTGCCTGGCGGTGCCAGATTCATCCAGCGCGAGGAGCCTGAAAACCGGATCACCAAATCGATCGATGTGGAGCTCCTGGGTGGACACCGTGCCAGGATCACGCATGCCATCCGCAACGGAAATCCCTGGCCCATCGAGTTGGCGCCGTGGGCGATGACCCTGATGGCGGCAGGCTCGCGCGCCATCGTGCCGCAGGAGCCGTACTTGCCCCATCCGGAGTATCTGGATCCCGTGCGCACCCTTACGTTGTGGGGCTACACGCGGATGGACGACCCCAGGCTGGATTGGGGCAGGCATTTCGTGCAGTTGCGCGAAGACGCATCGGTGGATTGGAAATTCAAGCTGGGTGTGCAGAACCGGCAGCGCTGGATTGCGTGCTGGGTGCATGGCTGGCTGGTGATCAGGACGTTCGGTTTCGATCCGTTGGCGCGTTATCCGGATGCGGGGTGCAATTGCGAAATCTTCACCATGCCGGGTTTTCTCGAGGTGGAGACGCTGGGTCCGCTCCAGTTGTTGCAGCCCGGGCAGGATGTGCGGCACGAAGAGATATGGCATTTCTGGAAATTGGATGATCTGCCTGCCGAAGATGCTGCACTTCAGCAAGCGTTGTCGGTCTATTTGCCGCAACTCACCTATCCGGGTGAGGTGTCATGACGCAGGTGCGATTCGATGGGCGCGTCGCCATAGTGACGGGCGCCGGCAATGGGCTCGGGCGCTGCTATGCGCTGGCGCTGGCGCAACGTGGCGCGAAGGTCGTGGTGAACGATCTCGATGCAGGGGAGGCCGGTGCTGCACATCGGGTTGTGGAGGAAATCCGGGCCATGGGTGGCGTTGCCGCAGTGGACTCACACGACGTCAGGCAGGGCGGCAGCATCGTCGAAGCCGCGCTGGACTGCTTCGGCAGGATCGACATTGTCATCAACAATGCCGGCTCCTTGCGTGATGCCGCCTTCCACAAGATGCAACGCGAGGATTGGACACATATCCAGGATGTGCATCTCAATGGTGCATTCGAGGTCACCCGCGCTGCCTGGCCGCATTTCCGGGAGCAGGGGTGGGGACGTGTACTGATGACCACGTCCATTGCGGGCGTGCATGGAAATTTCGGGCAGGCCAACTATGCCGCGGCCAAGCTGGGCCTGTTCGGGCTGGTGCAGACACTGGCGATAGAGGGGCGGGAAAGAGGCATCAAGGTCAATGCCGTGGCTCCGCTTGCTGCGTCCAGATTGACCCGGGGAATTTTTCCGCAGGACGTGTTGTCCAGGCTGGATCCGGAACACGTGGTTCCGCTGGTTCTGCTGCTGGCAAGCGAGCAGTGTCCGGCCACCGGGCAACTGTTCGAAGCAGCAGGCGGCGCTTTCGCGCGGCTGCGTTGGGAGCGCTCCCGCACGCTTTCCTTGCCGCAGGCAGGAGGTGGGTCTCCCGAGGATCTGCTGCACCATTGGCATGTCATGCAGGACTTCGAAGGCGGTGACCATCCCTCCGGTGTAGCCGATGGAATTGGCCTGGCTGATCCGGTGATGAAGGAGAGTGGTCATGACTGACCGCGTCATCGTGGCCGGCGTGGGCATGACGGCGTTCGCCACGCCAGGCAAAAGCAGGCCTTACACCGACCTGGTGGCCGATGCGGTGACGCAGGCGCTTGCAGATGCCGGTGTGGAATACGGCAAGATAGGCCGTGCCTATGCCGGTTATGTGTACGGCGACAGCACCAGTGGTCAACGTGCGCTCTACGCACTGGGCATGACCGGTATCCCGGTGATCAACGTCAACAACAACTGTGCCAGTGGTTCGACCGCGCTGATGCTGGCACGGGAGGCGGTACTTTCCGGGCTCCATGATTGCGTGCTTGCGGTGGGTTTCGAGCAGATGCCGGCCGGTGCGATCGTCGAAAAATACCCTGACCGGCCCGGCCCGCTGGAGCCGTTCCTCGATGTTTCACGGCGCCTGCATGGAGAATCCGAGGCACCCATGGCGTTGCGCCTGTTTGGTGGTGCTGCGCGCGACTATATGGCGCGCTACGGGATGCGCAAGGAAACCTTGGCCTCGATCACGGTCAAGGCCAGGCGGCATGCCGCGCTCAATGCGAGGGCTGTATTCCGTACGCCCCTCACGGTCGAAGAAGTGTTGGCAAGTCCGCTTCTCTTCGATCCGGTGACCCGCTTGCAATGCTGCCCCCCAACCTGTGGCGCAGCGGCGGCGGTGCTGGTTTCGGAGACCTTTGCGCGCCGGCATGGCGTGAGGCGCGACGTCGCGATCATCGCGCAGGCCATGGCCACCGATACCAGGGAAAGCCTGGAAGGCGACATGATGGCCGCAGTGGGGGCTGGCATGACGCAGGCGGCTTCCAGCGCGGTGTATCAGGAGGCGGGCGTGGGGCCGGAGGATGTGCAATTGGTGGAGTTGCATGATTGCTTCACGTCCAACGAAGTCTTGAGCTACGAGGCCCTGGGGTTCGTGCCACCAGGGGGCGCCGAGAAGATGATCCTGGAAGGTGACAACACGTATGGCGGGCGTTGGGTGGTGAATCCCTCCGGCGGGTTGTTGTCCAAGGGGCATCCCTTGGGGGCGACGGGACTCGCGCAATGCCACGAACTGGTCAGCCAGTTGCGCGGCCGCTGCGATGGACGGCAGGTTCACGGCGCACGCCTGGCACTGCAGCACAACATCGGGCTGGGAGGTGCATGCGTGGTGGCCATGTATGGAAAACTGGAAGGTGGGTAATGTGCCGGGCAATGGGTAGACCATGATCATTTCCGCATCCACGGACTATCGTGCCGCGGCACAGGCCAGGCTGCCGCCGTTCCTGTTCCATTACATCGATGGCGGCGCCTACGCCGAACGCACATTGCGCAACAATGTCGATGACCTGGCGGGAATTGCATTGCGCCAGCGCGTGTTGCGCGACATGTCCGAGCTTGATCTGTCCACCAGCCTGTTCGGTGAGCGGCTTGCCATGCCGGTGGTGCTGGGGCCGGTGGGTCTTGCCGGCATGTATGCACGCCGCGGCGAGGTGCAGGCGGCGCAGGCGGCTGCCGCGCGTGGCGTGTCCTTCACGCTGTCCACGGTGTCGGTCTGCCCGATCGAGGAAGTTGCGCCGGCCATTGATCGGCCGATGTGGTTCCAGCTTTATGTCCTCAAGGATCGCGGGTTCATGAGGAATGCGCTGGAGCGTGCCCGCGAGGCGGGATGCTCCACGCTTGTGTTCACGGTGGACATGCCGGTGCCCGGGGCGCGCTACCGGGATGCGCATTCGGGCATGAGCGGCCAGCATGCCGGTGTGCGCCGGCTATTGCAGGCGGCCACCCACCCACGCTGGGCTTGGGATGTGGGCTTGTTCGGGCGTCCGCATGATCTCGGCAATATCTCGCGGTACCGCGGCAGCCCAACGGGTCTTGCGGATTACATCGGCTGGCTGGGTGCCAATTTCGATCCATCCATTTCATGGAAGGACCTGGAATGGGTGCGTGACTTCTGGAAAGGACCCATGGTGGTGAAGGGGATCCTGGATCCTGCCGATGCAAGGGATGCGGTTCGCTTCGGGGCAGACGGGATCGTGGTTTCCAACCACGGTGGACGGCAGTTGGATGGCGTGCTGTCCACCGCGCGGGCGTTGCCGCCGATTGCCGATGCGGTCAAGGGTGACCTGGCGATACTGGCCGATTCCGGTATTCGCACCGGTCTGGACGTGGTGCGAATGATCGCATTGGGTGCTGATGCGGTGTTGTTGGGCCGTGCCTATGTCTATGCATTGGCGGCAGCCGGCCGGGGCGGCGTGGAGAATCTTCTTTCCCTCATGGAAAAGGAGATGCGGGTGGCGATGACGCTGACAGGGGCCGGCCGTATTCCGGACATCACGGCTGATCTTCTCGCCGGATCCCGAGAGGGCCCGGCCTGACACGTGCGGGGCATGCTGCCTGAATGCCTGCGCCCGCGTGCTGTTCCATGCAACCATATGCGTCCAATCTGGCGGCAAGGCGCCTGTAGGCGCTGCATGCTTGTTCATCGATCCGGTGGCAGGACGTGCATGCCACGATGAGCCTGTGCCTGGCCCGCCGGCCATTTCCCGCATCCAATCGCATCCCGATTCCAATGACCCAATTGCTTGAAACCATCGAACAGGAAACCGGCCCCTCGCCACAATGGACAGTCCTGTGGCTGCACGGCTTGGGTGCCGATGGCCATGACTTCGCACCGCTCGTGCCGGAACTGGTGCGGCGTGAGTGGCCGGCCATCCGCTTCGTGTTCCCGCATGCGCCAGTGCGTCCGGTGACCATCAACAACGGCATGCGCATGCGCGCCTGGTATGACATCGTGGGCATGGATTTCCCCAATCGCGCGGACAGTGACGGCGTGGAGGCCTCCATCGCGCAAGTGGAAGCCCTGATTGATCGCGAGCAAGCGCGCGGCGTGCCGCCCGAACGGCTGTTGCTGGCCGGGTTTTCGCAGGGCGGTGCCATCACCTTGGCTGCAGGGTTGCGCCGCAAGGTGCCGCTGGCGGGGTTGATCGCCTTGTCCACGTATTTGCCCGGGGCAGACAAGGCCGCGGAAGTGTTGGGCCCTGCCGCTACCCGGCAGCCCGTATTCATGGCGCATGGCAGTGGCGATCCGGTGATTCCGCTGACCTATGCCGAGCGCAGTGCGCAGGTGTTGCAAGGGCTGGGATTCGGACTGGAATGGCATCGCTATCCGATGGCCCATCAGGTCTGTGCGGAAGAAATCCGAGACCTGGGCGACTGGATGGCGCAACGGTTCGCGGCAGCCTGATTGCGCGGCCGCCGTCCGCAAGATGACGGCGTGCCGGTCACGCCGCTACCATGCCCGTTGACCGGATTGCCGTTGGGCGGGGAGTGCTGACGTGAAAGTGGTCATTGCCGATGATGAGCCGCTGGCCCGTGAGCGCCTCCGCCTGTTGTTGAAGCCGCATGCCGGCATCGAGGTGGTGGCCGAAGCGGCGGATGGACTGGCCGCACTGCAGGCCTGTGCCGAACACAATCCGGACCTGGTGTTGCTGGATATCGCCATGCCCGGCGTGGATGGACTGGAGGCGGCGCGCCATCTGGCGGCCTTCGAGCCGCGCCCGGCGGTGGTGTTCTGCACGGCCTATGACGATCACGCACTTTCCGCCTTCGAGGCAGCGGCCATCGATTACCTGATGAAACCGGTGCGCCAGGAGCGCCTGGATGCCGCGCTGGAGCGTGCACGTACCTTCATCGCTGGCCGCGAATCCCTGGTGCCCGATGTCCGCGGCAAGGTCCCGCGCACGCATTTGTGTGCCCGCCTGCGCGGCAGCCTGCGGCTGATCCCGGTCGACGATATCCACTATCTCCAGGCCGAGGAGAAATACGTGGTGATCCACCACGCGCGCGGCGAAGACCTGGTGGAAGAGTCGCTGAAGTCGCTGGAAGACGAGTTCGGCGAGCGGTTCGTGCGCATCCACCGCAACTGCCTGGTGGCCCGGCACGAACTGGTGGAGCTGCGGCGCATCGAGGATGGCCATGTTCAGGCAATCCTGCGCCATGGCAAGGAGCCGTTGGAAGTCAGCCGCCGCAGCGTGGCGGGCCTGCGCGAGATGATGAAACACCTGTAATGCCTGCCCTGGCGGGCATTCACTGGCCGGGTGACCGATAATGGGCGGATGAAACCGATCCGCATCGCCACCCGCAAAAGCCCGCTCGCGCTCTGGCAAAGCGAGCATGTCGCCGCCCTGCTGCGTGCCCGCCATCCCGGCCTGGACGTCGAACTGGTGCCCATGAGCACCCGCGGTGACGAAGTGCTGGACCGCTCGCTGGCCGCCATTGGCGGCAAGGGCCTGTTCCTGAAGGAACTGGAATTGGCGATGTTGCGTGGTGAGGCCGACTGCGCGGTGCATTCGCTCAAGGACGTGCCGATGGAGCTGGAAGGGCCCTTCGCCCTGCCTGCCATCCTGGAGCGTGCCGATCCCGCCGATGCCTTTGTTTCCCATTATTTCGATGGCCTGGATGCCTTGCCACAGGGCGCGCGCGTTGGCACCTCCTCGTTGCGGCGGCAAGCACAACTGCGTGCGCGCCGCCCGGACCTGCAGCTGCTGGACCTGCGCGGCAACGTGAATACGCGGCTGGGGCGGCTGGATGCCGGTGAATACGACGCCATTGTGCTGGCCTGCGCGGGATTGCAGCGTTTGGGCTTCGACGGCCGTATCCGTGCACGATTGGCGGCACCGGACTGGTTGCCCGCGCCGGCGCAGGGTGCCATCGCAGTGGAGTGCCGCAACGATGATGCGGATGTGCAGGTATTGCTGGCCGGACTGGACCATGCGCCGACCCGCCGTTGCGTGGAAGCCGAGCGGGCCATGAATCGCAGCCTGCATGGCAGTTGCCACGTTCCCGTGGCGGCCTTCGCAGAGATCGAAGCCACTGGACTGCGGCTTTCAGGCCTGGTCGGTTCGGCAGCGGATGGCCGGGTCGTACGTGCAGAAGCCGCCGCGCCCAATGCGGACCCTGAATCACTTGGCCGCGAAGTGGCCAGGCACTTGCTGGAACAGGGCGCCGGCGAACTGCTCGGGCTTTCCTGACACGATCAGGCGAAGTCCGGACACGCTGTCATTTCCTGCTTGGGCAGAGATCTGACGAACAAGTAAAAGGATCGCTTGCCAATTTGCATGATCAAGCGGCTTTGGCTCTGGCCTTTGATTTTGATTTTCCTCGCCCTAAAGCAAGTCGAGCATCACAGGGCGATGAGGCCAAAGAGGCCCCCTTGTCTGAGCGCAGCTAGTTTGGGGGCCGTGCAGCATCGACCGAGAAGCGCAGGGCACCGATCCGGCGAAGCCGGATCGGCTAGCGTCAGGCGAAGGGCTTTTGGTTCCTTTTGGCCAGTCAAAAGGGACTCGGGCGCGCAGCGCACGAAACGCTCTTCGCGTGATGCCATTTGCAACCCAGTAGCACGGATAAGGGCAAAGGCCGCATCCGGGATTCGATGAAAATCGTGGATCGTGACCCCCCGGGTGCGCTTCACTTGTCCGAGCACGCTGCATCTCGCTTTCGCGGAAATGACCAGCAAGGTTCGCTTGATTCAGGCTTATTTTCGAATGCCGTGATGCGGATGCCCGGCATGCAGGCACCCGCACCTCGTAGTGTCATCAGAAGCCGTACACCACGTTGACCGTGGTCAGCGTGTCGGTCCGCTTGGTGCCCGGCAACACGTCGGTGTTGTGGCGCACTTCGAAGCCGGCCTTTAATGCCAGTGCATCGGTCATCTGCACCTGCAGGCCCAGGTTGTTGGAAGCGAAGGTGTTGTCGCTGCCAGCTTCCACCAGCAGGGTGTCGTACAGCGAGGTGGTCGGAGTCAGCTTGCGGCTGAAATCCATGAAACCACGCAGGATGGCCTCGTTGTTGTGGATGCGCACGCCTTGTAGCTTGGCCCAACGGTAACCCGGGCCGATCTCCATCTTCAGCTGGGTCGTGTCATCGTTGATCAATTGATGGCCGTAACCGGCAGCCACCGTCCATTGGTATTCGTTGGAGGCGAAGCGATCACGCTCGTTGCGCAGCGAGCCGAACATGTAGCTGCGCTCGTTCAGGCGGTAACCGGTAGTGCCGAACACTTCGTAGCGACGTGCGTTCTGCACGCCATCGTTCTTGCCATACAGGAACGAAGCGCCCAACGAGTGCGTCCAGCGGACGTCTTCCTTGCCCAGCCCAAGGCTGCCGACCAGGGTCTGGCTGTCCGTATTGCCCTTGGAAATGGCCAGTCCCATCTCACCTTGCCCGCTCCAGCCGTTGTCGGCGGCAAATGCGGCCACGGGGGTGATCATCAGTACGCCTGCCATGGCGGCATGGATATGCTTCTTCATTTACAACTCCGAAAATTCAAGGATAAAAAATCGCAGGGAGCGATTTTCGACATCGCGCAGCGATGGCCCGAAGGGTTGCCGCCATGGATGGCGGGGAACAAAAAACGCCGGTCAGGAACCGGCGCGGGTGGATTCTCGGCAAACCCGCATGAACCTGCTCGCAACAGCAAGGCACATGCGGTTGTATGCGTGGTGATTACTTGAATTTGTAGACCACGTTCATGGTGGTCAAGGTGTCGGTATTCTTCCGGCCCTGGTCCACGTCGCTGTTGTGGCGTGCTTGCCAGCCAGCCTTGAGCGCAATGTGGTCGTTCATGGAAACGGAAAGACCGAAGTCGTTCTGCGCGAAGGTGTTGTAGTCGCCGGTTTCCACCAGCAGCGTGTTGACCAGTTCGGTGTTGTCGGTGAGGGCGTACTTCAGGCCCAGCATGCCGCGTCCGACCAGGCCTGATTCGGTGCGGTCTTCCCTCGTGCTTTCGGCATGGCGGTAGCCCGGGCCAGCCTGGAGATCCAGCGTGGTGCGCTCACTGTCCATCAGCCGGTTGCCGTAGCTCAGCGCCAGTACCTGCTGCCGCTTCCACATGCCGAAGTCATCCTGTTCATGGCGGAGTGAAGCGTTCAGCGTGCCGCGCTCATCCATCAGGTAGGCACTGTTGGTGCCGAAGGTATAGCGATTGGCCGTATTGCGGCGGCTGTACTCAACATTGCCATCATCGTCGGCGGACGGAAATTCGGAACTGGCACGCAGCCCGGAGACACTGACGCTGTGCGTCCAGGCCTCCAGGGAATACTGCAGGTTGAGGCGTGCATTGAGGCTTTCCGTGGTGCTGTTGCCCCGCGCGGAGGCAAAACCAAGTTCGCCGTTACCGGTCCAGTCGGGGATCGAGCTTTCGTCGACACCTTGTGTGTCAGCGTGGGCGGCAGGCGCGAGGGCAAGCAGCAGGGCAGGGATAAGGGCAATGCGGATCATGGAGGCGACCTTGATGTTGGCGGCCAGGCCAAGGGGCCTTGCGGGGCCGGCGTCGACAGGAGGGGTGCCGCTTCATGATATCGGCGCGCCTGCCGGCTGATCAAGCAAGTATTTGTTTCATTTGGAAAATAGAGCTTGTTTGAAGCACTCGCGGTGTCTGTCTGTTCATGCTGGCGCCTGAAGTTGTCCATTCGTGGCCATGCTGGCGACAGGTCATCGCGTGTGGGGCTGCGGGCATGTGGAGGCGGGCGTGGCGACCTGCAACCGGTCCGCGCCATAATCGGCGCATGGACAGAATCGAACGCATCACCGCGCTGCACCGGATATTGAAAGCGGCCCGTTATCCGGTCACGGTCAAGCGATTGCAGGATGAACTGGGATGTTCGCGGGCCACGGTGTATCGCGACCTGGCTTATCTGCGCGATGCATTGATGGCGCCCCTGGAAGGTGATGGCGAAGCCGGCTTCCGTTACCAGGCGGGTGAGAGCGAGCGTTTCGAATTGCCCGGGCTCTGGCTCAGCTCCGAAGAACTGCATGCCTTGCTGGCGGCCCAGCAACTGCTGGTTCGCACGGGGGGCGGCGTGTTGTCGAACGCACTGGCTCCGTTGCAGAAGCGCATCGAAAGCCTGTTGGCCGAGCAGGCCGGCGAAGCAGGCTGGCCGGTGGAGCGGGTGCGGGTGATCCCGCATCGCGGACGCAGGCTGGATGAATCGGCATTCCGCATGGTGGCGTCATCGGTGCTGGAACGCAGGCAGCTGGCATTCGAATACCGTGCGCGCTCCACCGATGAGCGCACCCGGCGCACGGTGTCGCCCCAGCGCATCACGCACTACCGCGACAACTGGTACCTGGATGCGTGGGACCACGAGCGCGATGCCTTGCGCAGTTTCGCGGTGGACCGCATCGGCGCGGCGCGTGTGCTGGAGCAGCCGGCGCGGGATCTCTCGAAGGAAGAACTCGACCAGCACCTGGCCGCCAGTTACGGCATCTTCTCCGGCGAACCGAAGGGCTGGGCCACCATCGTCTTCAGTGCCAAGGCTGCGCGCTGGGTCGCCGATGAGCAATGGCACTCGAAGCAGCAGGGACGCTTCCTGCCCGATGGCCGTTACGAACTGAAGCTGCCGTACAGCAACGCACGCGAGCTGCTGATGGACATCCTGACCTACGGTGCCGATGCGGAAATCACCGCCCCCGCCGTGTTGCGCGAACAAGCCAAGACCCTGCTGGAACTGGCCCTTTCGCATTACGGGCATTGATGCCCCGCGCATGCGGTCGCAGCCCGTGAGATATGCCGGCTGCAGTCTGGTCTCCCCTCCAAGGAGACCCGGCGATGAACCCGCAAGCATCCGCTACTTCCGAGCAGCCCGATCCCGGCCTGGCCTGGGCAATCAAATCACTGGCATTGGCTGGCCTGGCCCTGGTGGTGCTGTTTCCCGCCGCCCGCGGCCATGGCGACGTGCTGGGCTGGGGGCCGCTGTGGCTGGTGGGCATGCCGTTGGCGGCCTGGTGGGCACTGAATCGTTTCCGGTTGCCGCGGCAAATAGCCCGTCCGGACCTGCGGTCCGGGCTCCATGTATCCCGCCGGCCGCGCAGGTCGCGTCTCCACGCACAGGCGCGCCGTTGCGGGAGGCCGGCCCGCCAAGGGGCGCAGGCCAAGGCGGCCTGACCTTCGGCATGGGGGAAACACCGGCCGGGATGGTAACGTTGGAAACTTGTGTCCGATACGAGCCAGAAGCCCGAAATGACCAGAATTTCCCTCATTTGCCAGGCGATGGTGATCGCCACAGGGGTTGCCGTTTCTTCCTCCGCCCTTGCCGGGGAGGCTGCCGTGACCAATGACGCCCACCTCTGGCTGGAAGAAGTGGCCGGTGAAAAGCCGCTGGAATGGGTGAAGGCACGTAATGCCGTGACCGATGCCGCGCTCGCCAGCACCCCGGCTTTCAAGCAGTTGGAAGGTGATATCCGCGCCATCCTGGATTCCGATGCCAAGATCCCCGGCGTCTACAAGATGGGCGACCACTACTACAACTTCTGGAAGGACAAGAACCACGAGCGCGGCCTTTGGCGCCGTACCTCGCTGGCCGAATACCGCAAGTCGCAGCCGCAATGGGAAAACATCCTGGACCTGGATGCGTTGAATGCGGCCGAAGGCGAAAACTGGGTCTGGGGCGGCGCACGCTGCCTGCGCCCCGAGTACCAGCGTTGTTTGGTTGCGCTGTCCCGTGGCGGTGCCGATGCCACGGTCACGCGTGAGTTCGATTTGTCCACCAAATCCTGGGTGGAGGATGGTTTCTTCCGTCCGGAAGCCAAGGGCGGGCTGGGCTGGATCGACAAGGACACGGTGTACGTGTTCACCGATTTCGGCGAAGGCACCACCACCAGTTCGGGTTACCCGCGCATCGTCAAGGAGTGGAAGCGCGGCACGCCGCTGGAATCCGCTTCGGTGGTGTACGAAGGCGGTCCCGATGACATGTACATCTCCGCCAACCGTGACCTGACGCCGGGCTACGAGCGTGATTTCGTCAGCCGTACCCTGGCGTTCTACAACGATGAGCTGTACCTGCGCAGTGCGGATGGCAGCCTGGCCAAGATCGATGTACCCAACTCCGCGCAGAAATCGGTGATGCGCGAATGGCTGGCGCTGGAACTGCGCGAGCCGTGGGAGGTGGGTGGCAAGACTTACAAGGCGGGCTCGCTCATTGCCACCCGCTTCGATGACTTCATGGCTGGCAAGCGCGATTTCGATGTCCTGTTCGAACCCAGCGACACCACTTCGTTGGCGGGCGTCACCCTGACCCGCAACCACGTGGTCCTGAATGTACTGGATGACGTCAAGAATCGCCTGAGTGTGCTGACGCCCGCCAATGGCGAGTGGAAGCGCAGCGCCTTCGTCGGCGCGCCGTCGTTCGGCACGCTCAGCGTGAGTGCCGTGGACAGTGATGAGAGCGATGCGGTGTGGCTGTACGCGACCGACTACCTGACCCCGACCACGCTCTCGCTGGCCGAAATCGGGCAGGCGCCGGAGCAGTTGAAGGCAATGCCGAGCTTCTTCGATGGCTCCAGGCACGTGATCGAACAGCACTTCGCCACCTCGAAGGATGGCACCCGCGTGCCGTACTTCCTGGTGCGTGGCAAGGACACGGTGATGGATGGCAGCACGCCCACGCTGCTGTACGGCTACGGTGGCTTCGAGATTTCGCTGACGCCTGGCTACTCCGGTGGCGTCGGCAAGGGCTGGCTGGAGAAGGGCGGCGCCTATGCAGTCGCCAATATCCGCGGTGGCGGTGAATATGGCCCGCGCTGGCACCAGGCGGCCTTGAAGCAGAATCGCCACAAGGCCTATGAAGATTTCGCCGCGGTGGCACAGGATCTGGTGGCACGCCGGATCACCTCGCCGCAGCACCTGGGTATCCAGGGCGGCAGCAACGGTGGCCTGCTGACCGGCAACATGCTGACCCAGTATCCGGAACTGTTCGGTGCAGTGGTCGTGCAGGTGCCATTGCTGGACATGCAGCGCTACAACAAGCTGCTGGCCGGTGCTTCGTGGATGGCTGAATACGGCGACCCGGACAAGCCCGAGGAATGGGCCTTCATCCAGAAATTCTCGCCGTATCACCTGTTCGATCCGGGCAAGGATTACCCGCCCACCCTGATCATGACCTCCACCCGTGACGACCGCGTGCATCCGGGCCACGCCCGCAAGATGGCGGCCAGGATGCTGGAGGCCGGCAAGGACGTGCACTACTACGAGAACATCGAAGGCGGGCATGGTGGTGCGGCCAACAACGCGCAGGCCGCGCACATGAATGCCTTGATCTACAGTTTCCTTTGGGACACGTTGAGCCAATGAGTCTGCCCTTCCACCCCTGCCTGGCAGGGGTGGAGCGTTTCTGACCGTCCGATTTCCCTGTTGCATCCCGCACCTCCAGGCCCCATCCATGAAAACGACCCGTCTCCTGCTAGCGACCTCCCTGCTGATGACCACCCTGTCTGCCTGTTCACCCGGCCAAGAAGCCGTCACCTCCGCCGTTTCCCGAGCCGAGCCACGCGCGCTTGCCACCGCGGCCACGCCACCGGATGCAGAGCAGCGGCCATACACCGTGAAGGCGCCCCATGGTGCCGAACGCAACGACGAGTACTACTGGCTGCGTGACGACAAGCGCGAAAATCCGGAAATGCTGGCGTACCTCAATGCCGAGAACGCCTACGCCGATGCCGTACTGGCCCCGCTGAAGGGTGTGCAGGACAAGCTGTACGACGAAATCGTCGCCCGCATCAAACAGGACGACAGCTCGGTGCCGTACCGCGACCGGGGCTACTGGTACTACAGCCGTTTCGAATCCGGCAAGGACTATCCCATCCATGCACGCCGCGCGGATGCCGAAGGCGTGGATGCGCTGTCCATCCAGCAGGCGAACGATGCGGGTGACTTCACCGGCGAACAGGTACTGCTGGACGTCAACAAGCTGGCCGAAGGCAAGGATTTCTACCAGGTCGGTGGCTGGACGGTAAGCCAGGACAACCGCATGTTGGCCTATGCCGAAGACCTCAACGGCCGCCGCCAGTTCACGGTTCGCTTCATCGACCTGGAAACCGGCGAAACCCTGCCGGACACGATTGCCGGCACCTCCGGCAACCTGGTATGGGCCGATGACAACAAGACCCTGTTCTATGTGGAAAACGATCCGGAAATGTTGCTGACCAAGTACGTGAAGACGCACGTGCTCGGTACTCCGTCCTCCAGTGACAAGCTGGTCTACGAAGAGAAGGACGACAGCTTCTACATGGGCATCGGTCGCACGCGCGATGACAAGTACATCGTGATCGGCGTGCAGAGCACCGTGTCGAACGAATTCCGCTATGCCCCCGCGTCGGACCCATCCTCGTTCACCGTACTGGCCCCGCGCGAGCGCGATCTGGAATATGCCGCCGACCACCGGGGCGACCGCTGGGTGATCCGCACCAATGCCGATGGTGCCACCAACTTCAAGCTGGTCGAAGCGCCCAGCAACGCCACCGCACGCAGCCAGTGGAAGGACATCGTCCCGCACGACGAGAATGTCTTCATCGAAGGCGTGGAACTGTTCGACGGCTTCCTGGCCGTCGCCGAACGCTCCGATGCACTGGAGCGCCTGCGCCTGGTCAAGGCCGATGGCAGTGAGGAATACGTCAAGGCGGACGAGGCGGCTTACTCGATGGGTCTGGCCGCCAATCCGGAGCCGGATACCGACTGGTTGCGCTACGGCTACACCTCCATGACCACCCCGGCGACCACGTACGAACTGAACGTCAAGACCGGTGAGCGCCGCCAGCTGAAGCAGCAGCCGGTTCCCGGCTACGACGCCTCGCAGTACGTGACCGAGCGCGTCTGGGCACCGGCGCGCGATGGCAAGACGAAGATCCCGGTGACGCTGGTCCGGCACAAGGACACGCCCAAGGATGGCACCGCGCCGCTTTTGCAGTACGCCTATGGCAGCTACGGCATTTCCATGGACCCCGGCTTCAGCGCCACCAACGTCAGCCTGCTTGATCGTGGCGTGGTGTATGCACTGGCGC
>JBQGFJ010000076.1:0-1936 GCA_052040085.1 Pseudoxanthomonas sp. | reverse complement strand
AACCTTCCACGTCCTGCATGGAGAGCTGACCCTACAATTGGACGGTGAAGCGCGTGTCTGCCGTCCGGGGGATGTGGTCACTGTCGAGCCGGGTGTTCGCCATGCGTTCCACAGTCAGGACGGCGCCATTATCGAAGAGTTGTCTTCCACGCATTTCAGCAATGACTCGTTCTATACCGACGAAGCGATCAATGCCAATCGCGACCGTAAAACCCTCTTGAGCTATTGGATGGACTGACGTGCCAAGCCCTTATCGTGTTGCTGACTACATTGCTGATTTCATCGCCAAGCTGGGGGTGGAGCACGTCTTCCTGTTGCCAGGCGGAGGTGCCATGCACCTTAATGACGCGGTCGGCAAGCACCCCAACCTGGATGTAGTGGCCTGCCATCATGAGCAAGCCGCAGCGATCGCCGCCGAAGCCTACTGCCGGATCAACGAGAATATCGGAGTGGCGATGGTCACGACAGGCCCGGGAGCGACCAACGCGGTGACCGCCGTTGCGGGGGCCTGGATCGAGTCGGTGCCGTTGCTGGTCATCTCTGGCCAGGTCAAGCGTGCTGACTTGCTGCGTGGTACGCCACTGCGCCAGAAGGGCGTGCAGGAAGTGGATATCGTCAGCGTGGTCGAGCCGATCACCAAGTACGCGGTAACCATCCAGCAACCAGAAGACATTCGCCGAGAGTTGGAGCGTGCCGTTTTTGTGGCACGAGAAGGCCGTGCCGGCCCGGTATGGATCGACGTACCGTTGGACGTGCAGGGCGCGCCGATTGATCCCCACAGCCTTGTGGGTTGGGACGAGCCTGCTGCACCTGTTAAAACGCTGGAGGCGGCAACGCTGGAGCAGATCCGCAGCTTGCTTGATGGTGCCCAGCGACCGCTGATCCTCGCCGGCCATGGCGTTCGCTTGAGCGGAGCGGCAGCCGCCTTTCGTGATCTGGTCGAATCCATGGGCGTGCCACTGGTGACAACCTGGAATGCAATGGACCTGCTGCCCCATGAGCACCCGCTGTATGTGGGGCGGCCGGGTGTGGTAGCGCTGCGTGCGCCGAACTTCGCGGTACAGAATGCCGATCTGCTGATTACCCTTGGCTGTCGTTTGGACAACATCATCACCGCCTATGCACCACGCGATTTCGCGCGCAACGCACGCAAGGTAGTCGTGGATGTTGATAGCAACGAGATCGCCAAGCTCGACATGGATATCGATGTCGCCGTTACCAACGATGCCGCCAGTTTCGTCGGCGCACTCGCCACCTCTCTGAAAGGTGCCTCGTTCAACCGTCCGCAATGGTTGGAGCGTTGCCGCGACTGGAAGGCACGCTACGGTGTCAATGACGGCAAGCCCTTCCCGGCCAGCGGGCCGATCAGTCACTTCCAGTTTGCTGACTCGCTTTCCAATGCAGTGCCGGAAAACACGCTGGTCAGCACCGGCAGCTCCGGGCTGGCGGTCGAAGTGTTCTACACCGTGTTCCGCAATCGTCCAGGTCAGCGTGTGTTCCTGACCTCTGGTTTGGGTGCGATGGGTTACGGCCTGCCAGCTGCAATCGGTGCCTGCTTCGCCAACGGCTGCAAGCCGATGGTGGCGGTGGAGAGCGATGGCAGTCTGCAACTGAATATTCAGGAACTGGCCACACTACGCGGTTTCAACCTGCCGATTTGCCTGGTCGTGATGAACAATGGCGGCTATGCCTCGATCCGCAATACCCAGCGCAATTACTTTGAAGGCCGCTATGTCGGCACTGGCCCCGAGGCTGGCTTGTGGATGCCAGACCTGGAAGAGTTGGCGCGTGCCTACCATTTGCCGTTCAAGCGTATCAGCGATGCCGCCGAGTTAGACGCGGGCCTGGCCGAGGCCATGCAAATGCTGCGGCCGATGATCCTGGAAGTGCTGTTGATGAAGGACGAGGCATTGAGCCCGAAGGTCGCGGCAATTCC